>JAYRVL010000661.1:0-9211 GCA_041918575.1 Anaerolineae bacterium
CTGGCAGAGACGTCACGACACCGTCTCCTGCCGCAGGCCCAGCCAACTCTCCAGCATCTCCTGAGCCGCCTTCCAATCTAGCCAGTCATCTTCTTCTTGCATAATGGCCTGCCCCAGGGCCTGATGCTGTTGGGAAGGAAGCTGGCTCATTTCTAGAAGAACCGAGCGCTCGTGCAGATACTCGCCAAATCGCTCAAAGTGCATACCGTACTTGCGCTCAAAACGCGTCGCTTCCCGCTGCAACATGGCGATCTGGCGCAGGATGTAGTCCCGCAGCAACTCCCGGATGGCTTGCTCCTCGGTTGTGAATATCTTGCGTCGAATCAAAGGCTCCATAACAACGGTCAAACTCGCACTCATTCCGATCCTCCTCTTCAAGATTTCCCGCGATCACGGCCAGGTCGCGGAGGGCATGGTCCTCGATACGCGGGACGAAGATCTCGGCCGCGTTACGCGCCTGGAGCTTCTCGACGACGAAGGAGCCGAGGAAGCCGGCGGCGGCCGGTGACGACGACGCGTTGGTCGCGCCAGAAGGTGGTGCTGGCGGGCCAGTCAGGGTTCATGCGCTATGCCTGCCACGAATGGGGTTTCTTGCCACGAATTTCACGAATTTTTACGAAGGGTTTGGATTCGTGGTCCGGCGCTACGTCAGGCGATCTCGACGGCCAGCTCCGGCGGTTGCTCCGCGACCGGAGGCCAGGGATGCACCACGAATAATTACTCATGATAGATCTATTGCAGCGTCAGGATCAGAGTGCGCACGTTCAGGAGCACGATCAACAAGCCCACCAGCAGCATGAACGGCCGGTGCGGGAGCCGCTTGGTCGCAAACGCGGCCAGCGGGGCGGCGATGGCGCCGCCAATCAACAATCCCAGGATGACCGTGCCATACTTGATGAATTCACCGCTGCCCAGCGCGATCACAAAGGTAATGGATTGCGCCAGGGTGACAAAGAACTCCGTGGCATTCACGGACCCTACGGTGAAGCGCGGTATGTTGCCGCGCGCCACTAGCGTGGAGGTGACGATGGGGCCCCAGCCGCCGCCGCCTACTGCATCCATGAACCCGCCGCCCAACGCCAGCGGCAGCAGCCAGGAACGCACTTCGCGCGGGGCCAGGCTGCGAAACGCCCGGAAGATGATGATCAAGCCCATGATGATCAGATAAACCGCCACGAACGGCTTGATGATGTCGCCTTCGAAGTTCGACAGGAGGTACGCGCCGACCACACCGCCCAACACGCCGGGGATCAGCAGGTGTTTGGCCAGGTCGAAGTGAATGTTGCCTGCGCGCCAGTGCGAAAGGCCCGAGATGCCCGTGGTAACCACCTCGGAGGCATGGACGGCCGCACTGGCGAACTTCTGCGGCACACCCAGGCTGGCGAGAATGGTGGTGGAGCTGACGCCGTACGCCATGCCCAACGCGCCATCAATCATCTGGGCCACGAAGCCAACCAGGATGAAGGCCCAGATCGGGATATTCTGAATATCCATGATGAAGTTCTCCGAACCGGAACAGGTTCAGGATGTCGGCTGCTGATCGGCTGCCTGTCCCTCCAGCTCGGCCAGCAACTGGCGTAGTTTCTCGACCCCGATGATTTCCCACGTCACGCGCGTCACGTCCGGCAACGGTTCCTGCCACAGCCACTCCACACGCAGCCAGCAGCCCGGTAAAGCCTTTGTGTAATACGTGCCCTTCGTTCCAGCAAAAGCAGCGCGATACCGCCCATCCTCCCCCAGACAATAAAACTCGGCCCATCGCCGCAACGGGTCCAGCAGCCAGTACTCGGGCACACCGCCGGCCTCATACTCCACAAACTTAGCCCCCCGATCTCGCGCCAGGCTTTCCGGCGAGACAACTTCCACCACCAAGTCGGCCGGCCCGTCCAGATAAGTCTCCTGGAGTCGGTCCAGGTGTTCCTGGGCGACAAACAATAAGTCCGGTTCGCGGCCTTGTTTCATTTTCATTTGGAAAGGAGCGCTCAGCACCAGGCCCAGGTGATGTTGTTCGACAAACACCCCCAACACCTTTTCCAGAAACCCGATCAGCAGTTGATGTCGTTGCGACGCCGGACTGGTCATCACTACCTCTCCATCTACCCATTCGGCCAGGGTATCTTCATCCATCCAGGCTAGAAACTCAGCATAACTTATCTTTGGGCGCGTCTGACGCCCGAGCCTTTGCCTGACCCCTTGCCATCGGTACGGCCGCTTTGCATATCCTACGGCCTGGGACGGCAGCGCTTCGGGGTGTGTTTCCTTCACGATCGCCGCTGGTGAACCCGTCATCATACACCTCCCCACAACCCTCGAACACCTATAGGGCGAGTCGTTCCTACTGCACTCCCCCCTCGAACGCCAACGCCACCGGCTCGCCGTTCATCACCAGGGAGCGCTGCGCGGCTTGCAGCACGCTCAGCACCCGCAGCCCGCTGACGCCGTCGGTCAGCGGCGGTTGGCGGCTGCGCAGGCTCTCTAGGAAGGCCAGGCACTCCTGCCGCAGCGGCTCCGCATCGTTAAACGGCACCGCCTCGCCCTCGCCTTTGACCGGCACCGGCATGCCTGCTTCGATGTCCACGCGCTGATCGTAGAGCACCAACTGCTTGGAGACATCGTCGAAACTCGCCATCTTCTGGCTGCCCACGATGACCAGGCGCTGCTCTTTGAACGGATGCAGCCAGGAAACGAAGATGTGAGCGCGCACGCCGTTGTCGAACAGCAGGTTGGTCACGGTGACATCCGCGATGTTCGGCTGCACGTAGTTGCCGCCGCAGGCCACCACCTGGAAGGGCAGTTCCCCCAGCAGGCGCAAAATGACCGCCACATCGTGCGGGGCAAAGCTCCAGAGGATGTTCTCCTCGCGGCGCACCTTGCCCAGGCTCAGGCGGTTGGAGTAGACGTAGCGCACCTTGCCCAGGGCGCCGCTGCGCACCAGCTCCTGCAAGCGCACGATGGCCGGGTGATACTCCAGCACGTGCCCCACCATCAGGATGCGGGCCTGCCGCGCGGCCAGTTGCACCAATTCTGCGCCCTGGCGATAGGTCAATGCCAGCGGCTTCTCGACCAGAACGTCCTTGCCGGCCAGCAGCGCCTGGCGCACCAGGTCGAAATGGGTCTCGGCCGGCGTTGCGATCACCACGGCCGGCGTATCCGCCTGCCAGACTTCCTGCACGTCGGCCACAATGGGAGTGGCCGGCGCCAGTTGGGCCGCAGCGGCCCGACCGGCCGGCGTGGCATCGCACACCAGCGCCAGCGCGCCGAGCTGCTGAAAATTGCGCACCAGGTTCCTGCCCCAGTAACCGCAACCGATTACCGCAACGGTCATGATTCCCTCTCTCTCCCCATCACTGCGTCACGATCTGGCTGGCCCAGGCCCGGTTGGCTTGATACCACGCCGCCAGGTGCGTAAATCCATCTTCCAGGCTGGTCTGCGGCTGCCAGACGAGGAGGCGCCGGGCCAGGCCGATGTCGGCCCAGGTGGCCGGTACGTCGGCCGCGTGCGCCGGGCGGAAAATCAACTGCGCCGGTCGCTGCACCAGGCGCTCAACCAGGCGAATGACATCCAGCAGGATGACTGGCGCGTCGGAGCCGAGGTTGATGACCTGGTAGCCGAGCGGCCGCAGGGCCGCGATCGTGCCGCGGGCAATATCATCCACATAGGTGAAATCACGCGACTGCTGCCCGTCGCCGAAAATGGTCACCGGCCGGCCTTCGCTGATCCATTGCACGAAGCGCAGCGGCGCCATGTCGGGCCGTCCGGCCGGGCCGTACACCGTGAAGTAGCGCAGCACGCTGATGTCCAGCCCGTGCAGGTGATGATAGGCGTAGCACAGCGCCTCGGCCGCCTTCTTGGACGCCGCGTAGGGCGACAGCGGTTGATCGGTCGGCTGATCCTCGCGGTAGGGCAGGTTTGTGCTTTGCCCGTACAGGCTGGAGGAGGAGGCGAGCACAAACTTGGGAATGTCGAACTCCCGGCAGGCCTCCAGCAGGTTGAGCGCGCCGGTGACATTGGTCTCCAGGTAGGCCCAGGGATCGTCCACCGACGGGCGCACGCCGGCCCGCGCGGCCAGGTTGATGATGGCCGCGAACCCGCCGGCCGGGCCTGGCTGGCGCTGGCGCGCGGTCAGCAGGTTGCGCAGCGCGGGGCGGTCGCCGATGTCCAGACGCTCGAAAGTAAAACCCGGCTGATGCTCGAGCTGCGCCAGGCGCCACGTCTTCAGGCGCACATCGTAGGCATCGTTCAGATTATCGAGACCGAGCACCGGCTGGCCGGCCGCTAACAGGTGTTGGCACACGCGGGCGCCGATGAAACCGGCGCAGCCCGTGACGATGACCGGGGCCGGCAGTGGAAGATTCTGAGAAATGGGTGGCTCCTGACTGGCGGTCGAAGGCAATGCGCCGCCCGGCTGCCAAGCGCTGGGCGCTGGCGGCCCCTGGTGAAACAAACAGGACAACGTAACGGCTCAGCGCAGGTGAACGCCCGTGCGGCATGTGCTCCAGGTGCAACTGCAAGCGCCGGCCTGCGCGTCGCCGCGGCCTGAGCAGATACGAACGAATGATCACGCGTCGGAGCGAAGGCTGCAACGAACGCGCTGCTTGCCGGCTTCAGGCCGTAGACCGGCCCAAAACCTCTATAAACGTCAGTCCAAGACAAAAGAGAGACGTTTTTTCAATGCTGGCAGTTGGGATTTGAGGGAGAACATCCTGGCGTGAAGCTGCAACGATAGATTAGCGCCATTTCCCCCAATCAACGGATTGGCGTCAGCTCTGAAGAGTAACAGAGCTAACCGATCGTGTACGGTCGAACATAGACAGGTCAATGCAAACGAACATCAGGTGAGCAGGGGATTCATATACCGGGTTTTGGGAGGATCCTGAAAATCCTGCCGCGATCTCGGTGATTCGGGAGGCGCCTGGCAATGACCGGGAAAGCCCACGCAATCGTACTTGATCACGCTGCAAGCATCGAAACGTTCTTGATCATCGGCCCGAGGTCATCGGACCTATCTTAAAGCGCACCTCAGTCGCTTGTTTAGTTTAGCACAAGTCACACTTTCCAGCAAGTATGACGGATTCCGGACCAGGAATTCCTGTTGCGCCTGAGTTGACCGTTTTTCGCCGGATGTTTTATAATAAGCCCGTTCGCCGGTCCCCCGCCAGCCCACCACAGAGGAGATCCACATGAGTTTACCCGCGCAGGGCGACCTGAAGACCCTGCTGAACCAACTGGCGGCCGACGCGGCCAGCCTGGACGCCGCCATCGAGCGCTACTGGACGCAAGAGGGCGTGTCACAGCTCGAAATTTTCATTGATCCCGACCTGTTCCAGTACATTCAGCGTTGGTATTCCGAATCGCGTGCCTTTGCCCAGCGCGTGGCCGCTCTGCAGGCCGTCGCCAGCCAGATCTAGCGCGATCTCACAAGGGCGGCGCATTGCGCGGCCCCCCACGAATGGATTCTTCATGATTACGGCCATCATCATCACGCTCATTCTGCTCATCATCGCCGGCCTCCTGGCCCTGGGCCTGGTCATCGTCTACGCCTGGGTGGTGCTGCGTCCCCTGGCGCAGCGCCAGGGCAGCCTGCGCCTGCCGGGTCTGCAAGCCGCGGTGGAAGTGCTGCGCGATCGCTGGGGCATCCCGCACGTCTACGCCGGCAGCGAGGCCGATCTCTGGTTTGCCCAGGGCGTGGTTCATGCCCAGGACCGCCTGTGGCAGATGGAGCTGAGCCGGCGCGTGGCCCAGGGGCGCCTGGCCGAACTGTTCGGCAGCCAGGGCCTGGACGCGGATCGCCTCAGCCGCACGGTGGGCCTGCAGCGCAGCGCCGCCCTTGAACTGGCCGCTCTGCCGCCGCGGCCGCTGGCCGCGCTGCAGCGCTACGCGGATGGCGTCAACGCCATCATCGCCCGCCTCGGCCCGCGGCCGCCGGCCGAGTTCACCCTGCTGCGCTTCAGCCCTGAGCCGTGGACGCCGCTCGATTGCCTGGCCTGCGCCCGCGTCTTCGCCTGGAGCCTGAGCGGCAACTGGGAGAGCGAACTGCTGCGCACCACCCTGCTGGCTCGCCTGGGGCCAGAGCGCACCGCAAACCTGGAGCCGGAGTATGCACCTGGCGTCCCCCTGACCGTACCGGGCGTCGAGGGCTTGCAGCAGGTGGCCGGCCTCTTGCTCAGCCAGTACGATCAGATGCGCGCCTGGTTCGGGGCCGGTGGGCAGCCCGGCGCGGGCAGCAATGCCTGGGCGGTGGATGGCAGGCGCGCAGCGTCCGGCAAACCGTTATTGGCCAGCGACCCTCACCTGGCAGTGCAGATGCCCTGTCCCCTCTACGAAAACCATCTGGAGGTCACCGCGGCCGACGGCCTGCGCGTGACGGGCGCCAGCCTGCCGGGCCTGCCGGGCGTCCTGCACGGGCACAACGCCGCCCTGGCCTGGGGGCTGACCAACGCGGCGGTGGACACGCAAGACCTGTTTGTGGAACAGCGCCACCCGACCGACCCCCGCCTGTTTCGCTTCCAGGAGGGTTGGGAAGAGGCGCAGGTGTTGACCGAGACGATTCGTGTACGCGGGCAGGCGCAGGCAGAGACGCTGGAGATCGTCAGCACACGCCACGGCCCGCTGCTCAACGGGCTGCTGTCGGTTGCGGCGCGCGATCTGCCGCCGCTGGCCCTGCGCTGGAGCGGACATGAGGCGGGCGGGTTCGTGCATGCCCTGCTGGGCATGAACCGGGCGCAGACCCGGGCCGATTTTCAGGCCGCGGCGCAGCAATGGGCGACTCCGGTGCAAAACGTGGTCTACGCCGACCGCGAGGGCGCCATCGCCTCGCTGCTGGTGGGCCTGGTTCCGGCGCGCAGCCAGGGTTTGGGCCTGGCGCCCGCACCCGGCTGGACCGGCACGCACGAATGGAGCGGCTGGGTGGCGGCCGATGCGCTGCCGCAGGTGCTCAACCCGGCGTCAGGATACGTGGTCAGCGCCAACCAGAAGCTGGTGGGCGACGACTACCCCTTTTTCCTGACGCTGGAATGGGCCGATGGTTTTCGCGCCCGACGCATTGCCGATGTCTTGCGCAGCAAACCGCGCCACACGCGTCGCGACTTCGAGGTGCTGCAAAATGACGTGCTCTCGCTGCCCGCGCAGCAGATGGTGTCTTACTTCAGCGTGCTCAACCCGGACGACCCGTGGGAACGCACCGCGCTGCGCCTGTTGGTCGAATGGAACTACCGCGCCGATCGCGACAGCGCCGGCGCCGCCATCTTTGCCCTCTGTCACGTCTATCTGCTGCAAAAAGTCTTTGGCGACAAACTCGGTCCCGCGTTCGCGGCCTACCTGGGGCAGGCGCACAGTGCGCTCTTCCCGCTGACCCCCTTCCTGGGCCGCGCCAGCCACCGTTTGCTGCAACTGCTCGAACAGCCAGACGCCTATTGGTTTGCGGATGGCGCCCATCCCCGCACCCGCGATGAGCTGTTGCAGGAAACCCTGACGCAGGCGGTCAAAACCCTGCTGGAGACGGTGGGCGACAATCCGCGGCGCTGGCAGTGGGGACGTCTGCACCAGGCCGTCTTCCGCCATCCGCTGGGCGAGACGCGCCTGGGCTGGCTCTTCAGCCGCGGACCGGTTGCCGTGGATGGCGATGGCGCCACCGTGGCCCAGAGCGCATTTCCGCTCAAGATGCCCCTCGGCTTCGTCACCGTGGCTTCGGCCTACCGGCAGATCGTTGATCTCGACAATTTCGATCAGAGTCTGAGCGTGCTCAACGTCGGCCAGTCGGGTCAACCCGGCAATCCGCACTACGCGGATCAGATCGAACCGTGGCGTGAAGGCGAATATCACCCGCTGAGTTGGAGCCGCGCCCAGGTGGAAGAGGTACTGGAACGAAAGTTGATCCTGGAGCCGTAGGCGCCGTCTGCTTTCGTTCCGCCGAAACGACGCGAGATGCGTTCCTGTAGGTCCGGTCTCCTGGCCGGACGACGTTGGACGAGAGAAGCAAGCTCCGCGGCCGACGGCGTTGTCACGCCAGAGACGTGACCTACGGTTTCAGCGAGTTGGACGGGAGCCGGGGCACTCGTGCCTTGCTTTGATTATCTGGACAGGGAGCGCGCCGGGTCTACGAGGCGGCCAAAGTCGCGTAGTTCGAAGTGGAGATGCGGGCCGGTGGAGTTGCCGGTGGAACCGACCGCGCCGATGACCGCGCCTTTTTCCACCACATCGCCGGGCTGCACGTAGTAGTTGCTGAGGTGCGCATAGAGGGTGACGTAATCGTTGTTGTGATCAATGACCACGCGGTAGCCGTAACCCTGGCTGTTCCAACCGGCCAACACCACGGTGCCATTGTCGGCCGCGGTGACCTCAGTACCGGCTGCCACAGCCAGGTCAAGGGCGCGGTGGCGCGCCTGATCGAAACCTTGTGTCATGCGGGCGCCGGTCAGCGGCCAGGCGAAGTTGCCATCGCCGTAGGGCCACACGCCTTGCCAGTAAAAGCCATCGGGCGTGACGTGCGTGCCGTCCGGAGGATGGGCCGGATCGAACGGCAGCGCGGACAGGTCCCAGCGCGGCAGACTGCGCCGCGGCAGGGCAATCAGCGGCTGCTCCACCCCCTCGCGCTGATAGACCAGCAGATGCTGGCCTGTCATCAGCAGGTGGGGCGGCTGGCGCAGCGCGTTCCAGGTGATCTCCACGATGCTGTCGGCCGTCACGCCGTAGAGGGTCGCCACATGGTCAATGGTCTCTCCCATTGTGACCTCGTGGCAGATGGTGTTGAGCGCGGGGATGGTGATGGTTTGCCCGGCGCGAAAGTTGTAGGGGTCCGGCGCATAGGGCGCGGTGGCGCAGGCCAGGCTTTCGATATTGCGGCCGAATTCTACCGCCAGACTCCAGGGCGTGTCGTGCAACTGCACCACGTAGGTGAAGGTCGCGGTAGAAATCACCGAGTGGCCGTCCGCTTCATCCGCCGCCGCGACGGCGGGCGTTGGCGTGACTTTGATGCCGCGCAGGCGCTCGCCCCATGTCCCCGACCTCGGTGTGGGCGTGCCGGCCGCGGCCAGCGCCGGACGCGAAACGGCCAGGCCGCTCAGCCACAGGGCCAGCAGCCAGGCAATGCCCAGGGGCAGAAGCAGTGACAGCCTGCGCGTCCGTTTCACCATAGTAGCCAGATTATAGACACAAACCCCACTTCCTGTCAAGCATCAGGAATGAGAATAAGATGAAGGTTTCATGAAAAGA
>JAYRVL010000662.1:0-2939 GCA_041918575.1 Anaerolineae bacterium
CCGCCCTTTGCCTGTTCCGCTGCGCGCGGGGCTACAAACGCAGCAGCCGCCCGGCGACAATGCAAAAACGCTGCCCTGGGCCTTCCCCTGGTGGTTTGCCGGCTTGGCGTTTGCCCTGGCAGGCGCGCTTTGGCTGCTGCTGCGCGCCAACAGGCCGCCGCTGACTGTCAGTGAGATGAACGAGCGCATGATGCAGTGGGGGAAGCACACGGGCTACCGACCGGCGCCAGGCGCCACGCTGCGCGAGTTCGAGCAGGGTCTGAGCGCCCATTTGCGGCATCTGAACCGCGGAAGAGCAGGTGACGCGCTGACGGAGCTGAGCGCCGTCATGCATCACGTCAGCCAGGCCTGTGAGGCTGGCCTGTACGGCGGGCCAGGGGCTGCTCTGACCCCGGCGCAACTGCGCGCCCTGTGGCAACGCTGGCGCCGCACCCAGTGGCTGCGCTGGCAAATGCGCAGGCTTCCAAAGTTTCTTCACTGACTTCACTGACTTCACTGACTTCACTGACGTCACTGACGTCACTGACTTCACTGACCTTAATCCTCAGTGTCAACCCGGCCCCTGGTTTGTTTGCGTTGGCTGTGCTGACGTTTCGCGTGCAAGCGCTGCTCGCGCGACGAGCGACTGGGGCGGGTGGCCACGCGGTGACGCGGACGATGGAGGGCGCGGCGCAGGACAACCTGGAAGCGGGCCACGGTGTCGGCCCGGTTGTCGAGCTGGCTACGGGTGAGCGAGGAGACGATGTGCAGCACGCCTTCGCTGTCGAGCGAACCACCCAGGCGCGCGAACAACTGTTGGCGCTGCTGGTCATTCAGGCTGGGCGATTGGCCCACATCGAACAGTAGCTCTACGCGGGTTTCCGTGCGGTTGACGTGCTGACCGCCAGGGCCGCCGCTGCGGCTGAAGCGAAAGCTGAGCTCGCTCAGCGGGATGGAAAGACCCTCCACGATCTGAATCGAATCAGAGGACACGACGTTACTTGCGGTTGACATGCTAATCCTTGTGGTTGTACAGCATGCGCTGATCCTCTTGGGGAAACAGGTTGCGGGCAACCTGGGCGGCCGTCACACTCATGTCGCCGCTGCGCGCAGCCAGTGCAGACAAACGTCGCCAACCCGCGCCGAGCATGTCGCGCGTGGGCGGCCAAGGGCCAGGCATGGTATTGATCAACACCAGGCTGCGCACCAGGTCAGGTTGGACCAGGGCCAACTGCTGCGCAACCATGCCGCCCAGGCTCAGTCCGAGCACATGGGCGGGGCCAATCTGAAGCGCGGTCAGCAGCGCGGCGACATCAGCGGCGAACAGCGCCATGCTGTACGGCCCGGGCGGCTTGTCCGACAAGCCGTGGCCGCGCAGATCGAGCGGCAGGCAGCGAAAATGGCGACCCAGGTCGGGCAGTTGAAAGACCCAGTCATCGGCGCAGGATCCAAGGCCATGCAGCATGACCAGGGGCGGGCCGTCGCCCCAGGTTTCGTAACGCAGCCGAATGTTGTTCACAGCGATAGTTGGCATAAGACTCGATTAGTTCCAAAGATAGATGGATAGCGTTGTCGCGTTCGTTTATAATCTACGGCTGTGCGCAGCCGCGTGTAGATTGTAATCGGAAACAGCCTTCCGGGCAATCCGAAACATGCTTGATCATGAATTCCAATCGGCCAACCGATCTACAGCTTCACGGCCAGCAGCTTTCCCTCGGCCCCACCTGGCTGATGATCTGCGCGCTTGGGCTTTACAGACCCGGCAGGCAAACCCGGCGTACTGGCGTTTCCGGGCCGTTTTTCCACTGCTGCCGTAACGTTGGGGGCAGGAGACCGCGTGACGTTGACGCACCGAAGGATGATTTGTGGCAGAGGGCGTCGTCACGCCGGAGGCGTGACCTACGGCAGGAATTCCAAATGTGAACGGAATGGCTGCCTGTAAATGGGCCTGCGCTCCTCGTTCGGGCGGTTTTGGCCCAAAATCCCTGAGATAGGTGGGCAGCAAGAGAGATTGTGGGCGTTGGAAAGCTGCATTTGGAAATGCGGCGCCCCGTAGGGGCGCCTTGACTTGAGCGAGCGATGCCCCCCACACCCGTCGTCCCGTAGGGACGATTGAATGAGGCCGCCCCGAGCGCAATCCGTCGCTAAGGTCAGGTGTCCCTACGGGACGCGTCGCGCCCACCAGGACGGCCTGGCGCTGGCCAGTCACATGGATGGCTACATTTGGAACTGCTGGACCTACGGGGTGGGTATGTCACGCGGCGGGCAGCGTCGTCGCACTGGATGAATCCGGTGTTACAGAATTAGCAGGGCTGCGGTGTGCAGCGCCCAACAGAGCCACAGATTACCGCTGAGGATGAAGACCACGGTGGTCGCCAGGGCCAGGGCGAGGTGCGTGATTTGATGGCGGGCGCCGGATGGCTCGGCCATGGCCGCCCGCCGACTTGGATTCACGAGCCAGACGACGGCGATCAGGGCCAGGCCAAGCCAGGCGCCGCCGGTCTGCGCCGCGCGGACATCCAGCCCCTGGGCTGCGAGCAACTTCGCGCCCCCCACCCACAGCAAGGCCCACAACAACTGCGTGGCGGCTGTCTCCACAGACAGCAGCGCGTGCCGGCCGGATGGCGCGGCCGCCGGGGCGGCTGTCTCCACAGGCGGCCGCGCGTGCCGGCCGGATGGCGCGGCCGCCGCATCGACGTGACGCCACTGCCAACCGGCCACCAATAAGATCAGCAAGAATGCGCCGGCGACCGCCAATCCTTGATCAAAACCCTGCACCCAGTCCAGTTCGGCCAATCCCATCTCGCGCAGATTGACCAGCCCGCTCTGCAGCGCCAGGAACGACAACACAAACCAGGCGCCGTGCTGAATTTTCAGACTCACCCCTCCTCCCTCATTCCCCATTCCTCCTACCTCCTCCTACGACTTCCTACCCCCTATTTCCTACTTCCTACTTCCTA
>JAYRVL010000663.1:0-2588 GCA_041918575.1 Anaerolineae bacterium
AGGCTGGAGCTGGCGGCTGGCGACGCCGCGGCCGATGTGCTGGGCGACGCTGATCGCCTGGCGCAGGTGCTGCGCAACCTGTTGAGCAACGCGCTGCGCCACACGCCCGCTGGCGGCGCCATCACCGTGCGCCTGACCCACCGCGCCGACCAGGTGCAGATGCAGATCAGCGACACCGGTTCGGGCATTGCCGCGGATGATCTCTCGCATGTCTTCGATCGTTTCTATCGCGGGGACAAGAGCCGCAGTCGCCGCGGGGGCGGCGCGGGGTTAGGATTGGCGATTGCCCGTCAATTGATCCGCGGTCATGACGGCGCCATCGAGGTTGCCAGCGCCAGCGGGCAGGGCGCCACCTTCACCGTGACCCTGCCCGCCCCGCCAGACGAAATTCGACCGGCAAAGTACGATTGACCACCCGTCGAGAAAATGATAGAATGTGACCCTGGCGCGATCGGATAGCGGCAGATTGAAAAAAGGCCAACAGATCAGCCAACTTCGGAATGATAGAAATCGAAAGGGGTGTAAAGACATGGTCGCTCTGGAACGAATTCAACAAGTTCTTCTGAGATTGCCTCCTTCCTACCAGACAGAAGTGCTTGATTTCATTGAGTATCTTCTGGCAAAAGCGAAACGCGAGGCAGTGTATCGAGAGGATGATTGGTCGTCGTTGTCGCTCTCCTTTGCTATGCGCGGAATGGAGGACGAAGAGACACCCACCTACGCGCTATCTGACCTCACGGTGGTGTTCGCATGAAACAGGCCGGACAAGTTGTTCTCTTCAGATTTCCCCAAACCAATTTGACGGAAGCCAAACCACGGCCCGCGCTTTTACTTGGCAAGATCCCTGGTGCATACGAAGATTGGCTCTTGTGCATGATTTCTACGCAGTTGCATCACTATGTTCCGGGATTTGACGAAATTGCCAGGGCAGGTGATGCGGACTTTGCGAGTAGTGGATTGAAGCAAGAGAGCGTCATTCGAGTTGGTCGCCTTGCGGTTGTGGAAAGCAACGTACTTCTTGGTGCAATCGGGCAAATTGCGCCGAATAGACTGCAGCGCATCAAAAACCATCTCGCAGATTGGCTGGCCCATTCTTCAGAGCAAAGATAGTAATAGGTTACATCGTCCATGAGTATAGGCGCCATCAAGCGAATTGATATTGACCAGGAAATGCAGACGGCATACCTGGATTATGCGATGAGCGTCATTGTGGCGCGCGCGCTGCCCGATGTGCGCGATGGTCTCAAACCGGTGCATCGGCGCATCCTCTACGCCATGCACGACATGGGGCTGAGCCACGATAAGACGTACAAGAAGAGCGCCCGCATCGTCGGCGAAGTCCTGGGTAAGTATCATCCGCATGGCGACGCCGCGGTGTACGAGGCGATGGTGCGCATGGCGCAAGATTTTTCCCTGCGCTACATGCTGGTGGACGGCCAGGGCAACTTCGGCTCCGTAGATGGCGACAACGCCGCAGCCATGCGCTACACCGAGGCCCGCCTGGCGCGCATTGCCTCCACCGTGCTGGATGATCTGGACAAGGACACCGTCGCCTTTGGCCCCAATTTCGACGATTCGCTGCGCGAGCCGCTCATCCTGCCCGCCCTCCTGCCCAACCTCCTCGTCAACGGCGCCAGCGGCATCGCGGTTGGCATGTCCACCAATGTGCCGCCGCACAACATCGGCGAAGTCTGCGACGCACTGATCTATCTGATTGACAACTACAGCCGCCTGGACGATGTCACGATCGCAGACCTCATGCGGTTCATCCAGGGCCCGGACTTCCCCACCGGCGGCCTGGTCTTTCGCTACGGCAAGACCGCGACCGGCGAGCAGGAAGATCTGATTGCCCAGAGCTACGCAGTGGGCAAGGGGAGTTTCGTGATCCAGGCCAAGGCGCACCTGGAGGAGATGAGCCGCAGTCGTAATCGCATCGTGGTCACCGAGCTGCCCTACATGACCAACAAGACGCGCCTGCTGGAACGCATCGCCGAACTGGTGCGCGATGGCCGCCTGGAGGGCATCAGCGATCTGCGCGACGAGTCTGATCGCGCCGGTATGCGCATTGTCGTCGAACTGACGCGCACCGTCAACGCGCAGCAGGTGCTGGACGAGTTGTTCCGCCTGACCCCCATGCAGCAGACCTTTGCCGTCTCCTTGCTGGCCCTGGTGGATAGCGAGCCGCGCCTGCTGTCGCTGAAAAAAATCCTGACCCATTACATCGAGCATCGTCGCGAGATCGTGCGACGGCGCACGGAGTTCGACCTGGCCCGCGCCCGCGCGCGGGCGCACATCGTCGAAGGGCTGTTGATTGCGCTCAAGAACCTGGACGAAGTGATCCAGATCATTCGCAGCTCGCGCACGACCGAGACCGCGCGCGCCAATCTCATCAAGCGATTTCAGTTGAGCGAAATTCAGGCGCAGGCTATCCTCGACATGCCGCTCAAGCGCCTGGCGCAGTTGGAACGGCAAAAGCTGGAGCAGGAGCACAAGGACCTGCTCGGCAAGATCGCCGAGTACAAGGCGATCCTCGGCGACGAGAAGCTGGTGCTCCAGATCATCGAAGAGGACATGGCCGACTTGAAGGA
>JAYRVL010000664.1:0-3299 GCA_041918575.1 Anaerolineae bacterium
ACGCTTCACCCAAGCGATTACTCGCCTCGATGCATGACTCGGGGCCAGACTGGTTCGCTATTCCTTGTCTGCATAGGACTTCCACCCACTACACCTTGCCGGTTTCTGCCGGCGCACGGGACACGACGAGCCGAAAACCGAAGTCGAGGTAGTCGAGGTACGGGCCGTACCAGTAGCGGTACGCGCAACGCAGCCATGTTTCATCATCGTACCATCCTCCGCCGCGGATGCTGCGTACAACATTTTTGTCAGCCAGATTCTCTCTGCCGTCGTCAAATACATAGGGATAAGCTTCCCACCGGCTGCGCGTCCATTCATTGACATTGCCGGCCAGGTCCAGCGCGCCATAAACAGTTGCGTCGCGTCGGAAAGCCCCTACCACACAGGTATCCTGGAGGTCTGTCTGCGACCAGTTGGTGTGGCTGCCCGTGGGACTTGCCTGCCCCCAAACAAAACGGCGCAGCGGCAGCGGGTTCGGCTTGTGCGCCGCCCGCTGCGCCTGGGCCTGCGCTTGCGCCCAGGGCCGGTCAAAGGTAGTCAGGGCCGGACGGGCCGGGATGGTCAACCCGCCGCGCGCGGCTTTCTCCCACTCGGCCTCGCTGGGCAGCAGCACGGCATAGTCTGGCGGCAAAACGCCCTGCGCCTGCGCCGCCCGGGTCAGCCAGCGGCAAAAGGCCAGGGCGTCGCGCCAGGTGACATAACGCGCCGGGCTATTGTCCGGGTCGTCCTGACCACTCTCCAACCATCTGCCTTCCGGCGTATAGCCGCTCTGGGCGACAAAAGCGCGGAACTGGGCGGCCGTCACCGGGTAGCGGGCGATCCAGTAGGCATAGGGCAAATCCACTTGATGTAACGGCTGCTCCCTCGCTTCGGCCAACGGCTCGTCATCCGGGCTGCCCAACCAAAACGGCCCCGGCGGCACATAGCACCAGACGATGTCCGGCAGCGGCGGCGCGTCCGGCCGGAAAACCCGCACTCCCACCCCCCGGCGCGGGTCGCCCAGGCGCGCCAAGGTCACGCCAGCAGCGGAGCGCTCGCGCGGCGCTAATTGGCTGCCCTCCACCAGGGCGACCAGACGCGTTGTCACCCGCCCTAACAACTCCTCGCCCAGAGCGCTGTCGCCGGCCCGCCGTAAGCCCAACTCCAGCAGCGCATCGCCCGCCAGCCATACCCGCCGCCAGGCGGACGCCGTCTCGGGTCTGTGGGAGGGACATAGTTCAGCCACCAATGCCAGCGGTCGGTGCAGGTCGCGCCGCACATAGACCAGGTGACCGACGGCCAATAAGATGACATCCCGCCACAGCGCCCCCTGGTCGGCCAGCGCCGCTGCCTCGCGCACCAGGTCAGGTTGTCCCGCCAAATGCGCGCCCGCCAGGTACTCTTGAAACGTGCGGTGGGGAAAGGTGAATATCTCCGGCAGCCGCTCCACCAGCAACCCGGCGCGCTGTTTCATCACCTGCACCATCTGTTGCGCCCAGTGCATGTTATCGTCATTCAGGGCGGCCAGCGCCTTGAGCAGGCGCAGTTCGCCGATGTCGGCCAACGCTTCACCGGCGTCATCCGGCTCCACCTGACCGTGTACGGCATAGGCCAGGTCTGCCAGGACATTTTTCAGGTCGCTATCGGTGCGCTGAGCTTCGCGCAACAAGCGACGCAGCGCCGGCTCGTCCGCCTGACCGCTCAACTTGACCTGCTCCCAACGCCACAACAGCATGTCTACCGTCTCTTCGTAAAGCAAGGCGCGCGCGTCAGGCAAACGCCCCCGATGGCTGTGCACCAGCGCCATGATCGTTAACAACAGCGGATTGGGCGCCAGCCGCCACAGGTCGGGCCGGCGCACGGCCGCCTGCAACTGTCGCACCAGTTCAGCCACATCGGGCGCGCGCACACTGCCCAAACGGGTCAATTCCTGATACCAGGCCGCGACGAAGTGATCGATCTGCGCTTCCGTCAGGGGCGCCAGCTCAAAGGCGGGGAATTGCGCGGCGGGCAGGCGCAAGTCGGCTTCGCCGGTTCTGACGGGCGGCTGATAGGAGAGGACGCGGCAGGTGACCAGGTAGCGATTGCGCGCCACGCCGCCCTGGTCATAGCGCTGCATGAACGCCATGATGGCGTCGCGCACCAACGCCCGCTGGGAAGCGGCAGCCTCATCTAGCCCATCCAACAGAAATAACGCCCGCCCTTCTTCAATGGCCTGGCGCAACGGACGGGCCACGAATTCCAGGTTCTGCGCTTTGAGTTGCGCCTGGATGAAACCCCAGAGCAGCGAGGGGGTGGCAGGCGCGTCTTGCGCCGACAAGTCGCGCGCGAGATCGCGTAGCACCACGACAACCGGCACGCTGCCGGTCAATTCGGGCGGCCAGTCGGGCAGGTGCTGCGCCAGCCAGCCGGCATCCGGCTCCAGCGCATGCGCCGCCAGGACATGCGCCAGATGATGGACAAAGGTGGATTTGCCGCTGCCGGGGTCGCCCAGGATAACCAGGCGCGGGTTGGCGACCGCCGCCGCCAGGGCGCTGAGCGGTTGCTCGGCCTGGCGCTCTCCCAGCCAACTCGCCTCGGCCTCCTCACGCCCCTTGTGGGCTGAGCGGGGCGCAACGCGCGAGCGCGTGTCGAGGGCCACATAGACTTGCGCCAGGCTTAACGGCTGTTGGCCGGCGGCGGGATCGCTGGCGCCCACATGCACGCCGCGCAATGGCAAGGCGGCGCTGCTGTGCTGCAAGACGCGCCGGTAGATACGCAACGCCTCCACCGGATCGTCGGTCGGCGGACCCTGGTAAACATTGCCGGTGATCAGGTCGCCTTGCACAGAGCCGGTGTTGTAGATTGCCCGCTCGCCCAGGGCGATGTTGTCTTGGCCGAGGGCCGCGGCGCCCGAGGCGACACCGACGACCGGCTTTTCCAGGGCGGCAGCCGCCGCCTGGTAGGTGTCGGCATCCAGAATACCACTGTCGAAAGCCTGGCGTAGTTGGGCCAGGCGGCGGGTGCGATCATTGCTCATGTTGGGTTCCATGAGGCGGCGCGGTGAGGACACCGGCCGCAGCGTGAGAGGGAAGGGGCGGCGCGGTGAGGACAGAAGCCGCAGCGGGTGGCGGAGAGGACAGAGGGCGGCTGCGCCGCCGGATCAGAGGAACAGAGACCAGAGGCATCAGAGGCCAGAAAAGAATGGTCGAGGTAGGGACGGCCCTCACGGGCCGCCCCCCTCACAGATCCGGACGAGCGGTTTTCCCGCATCCGGCTCTTGCCTCAGGTGGTGACGCCTATCCGTTGTCCCGGATAAGGCTGACATATTCGGGGCGTGG
>JAYRVL010000665.1:0-3200 GCA_041918575.1 Anaerolineae bacterium
ATCCCTTCACGCAGGCTTTGGTAGTAACCCGGCACCGCGGCGGCAATCGTTGTCCCTTGCTCGATAATCACCGGGAATAACAGCAGCATGAAGCTGATGATCAAGGCGAGCAGCAGCAGGTAGACAAGAATGACCCCCACCATCCGGGGGAGTCCCCGCCGATGCAACCAGGTTACAGGCGGCCTGATTACCGTGCCTATCACGATGGCGACAAACAAGATAAAAATGACCTGGTTGAACCGATAGAGAAGCCAGAAGCCAAGCGCGACAAAAACGAGAACAAGAGTCGCCCACATGACGCGGCGAAATGTCCATTGATACGGTTCTGAAGACGGATAGAGTGCCATGCTTTCCTCTGGTCTCATACCACGGTGTGCGCCTGTCTCAGTGTTGACATAATATCGTCGAAGGCATCCAAATCGCCGTAGCCGACGAATTGCAGGGCCTGTCCGTCCAGGACGATCAGGATGACGCGCGCTGGCTCGCCGCTGAAGGTGACGATGTCGGCGCGCACCGCGGGCACGCCATTAATGGCTGTTTGACGCAAGACGGGCGGCGCGCCCTCGTGCGCCTGCATCAACTGTGCGGCCAAATGCGCCAGGATGGTCACGCCGGCGCGACCTTCTGCGGAAACGTCGGGTACGGGCACAATCTCAATTTTGCTCTGCGGCGCCTGCACCGTGCCCACCTCAGTCGTGGCCGGGTAGGAGTAGAGGGTCGTCAGCCAGCCTTCGTCCGCTTCCACCCGCCAGCCGGCCGGGTAATCGAGTTCATACCCGGCAATGCCATCGCGCAGCGTCAGCCGAGCCGGCGCTGTGTTGATTTCCTGCGTCACGGCTGCACTCGACGTGGCGCTGCTTGCGCGCACGACGGTCTCTCGTACCACCACGCCGGCAAGCACCAGAATTGCGGCCACCAGCCACGGCCAATGGGTCGTTCTCGGCATGGACAGGGGCTTCGCAGATGACCACTCAGTTTTCACCATTTCCCCCAGGCGCCTTGACCTTTGCACATCCCTACGCTCCATAATTCGGCGTTCAACATTCCCTGTGGCAGTTCCGCCAGTTCAAGTCATTACGGCAGATCACGTATGCCCAAGGTGCGATGTCGGCCGCGGTCCCTTCCAAATCAGCACGATGGCGAGCAGCCCGAGCACCAACAAGGCTACCATCGCCGCCAGGGTCCAGGTGTCAGCCGGGACATCGGCAATGGCACGGGGCAACACGGCCGGCAAGACTGGTGCGACCAGCAGTGCAACCGGCGCCGGATTGAGCGCCAGGCGTGCTGGCTCGGTATTGATTTCACCCAAAGCCCAAGCGGCCTGGGCCTGCACCGCGGGATCCGGGTCCGAGAGCAGGCGGGCCAGATCGGCCACCGCGCTCGCAGGTTTCAGCCAACCGAGCATTTCTGCGGCATTCGTGCGCACCACGGCGCTCGAATCATTCAGTGCGGCCACCACTGCGGCCACGGCGGGTTGGCCGGCCCTCTCCAGGGCGCCCATCGCCGCGTGACGCGCCGGCGTCATCGGTTGGTCGGCAAGCGGCGCCGTCAGGCCGGCGATCGCCGCAGGGGTCCCGATAGTTGCCAACGCCTCGGCCGCATGCCGGCTGGCCCAGGGCCCATCGTGTCGCAGCATGGCGCTCAATGACGGGATCGCTTCTTCAGCATGCAGCCAGCCCAGGGCCGTGGCCGCGCGGGCGCGGATGATCTCGTCGGTATCAGACAGGGCAGGCATGAGCAAAGGCACGGCGCTTGCATCGCCTAACCGGCCGATGGCCTCAGCCACCTGATCGCCGGCAAGCAGGTCAGGATCGCGCAGGTGCAGCAGGAGGATAGGCAGCAGCGCGCGATCATGAGAGAAGCCTATGGCGCGAGCGGTCGCGGCACGCATGCCGGGGTCGGGATCAGACAGCCCGGTCGCGAACGCGAGGCCTACGTCCAAACCAACCACCTGAGTTCCGTGAGGGGTTGGAATCAGGACGGCGAGCAGCGGGCCAACGAGCGGGGTCATTTGCGCGATGGATTGGTCAAGATGTTGTGTCGGCGTCATTTCAAACCAATGGCGACCATCGTCAACACTGATGAACGCAAGCTGAATGCTGTGCAGCCCTTGGGGAGTAGCCAAGCTGAACGTTGCGGTCGCATAGACGACCTGCTCGTCACCAGGGCTTACCGCGAGGGCGGTGATCGCGAGCGAGCCTGCCCCCACCTGAGACAGCCGGCCGCCGGCCGCCTGCCAGGTCTCGCCGCCATTGAGGCTGGTATAGAGACCCTGGGTATCGGTCCCCAGGAAGAGTAGGCCCGATGGGTCGGAATGGCCGGTCATCGCCAGAGCCAGCGGCCGGCCGGGCAGCGAGGCCACGCTTGCCCAGTTGACGCCACCGGTCTCGCTGTGCCAGAGGTTGGCGCCGGTGCGGGCGAACACCACGGTGTCGTTCATAGGGTTGGACACCAACTGCAACACACGCTCAGGGACCATACCCGCGTCCGCCCAGGTGCGGCCGCCATCGGTACTGCGCTGCACCTGCGTGGTGCCATCTGTCTGGCTGGTGTAACGATACGTGGCCTGTGGCTCATCGAGCGCGGGTGTGCCCGCCTGTGGCGAAACCGTCGCATCACGATGCGAAGCGGCCGCGATTGGCGCCATGCTGCCGATGAGGGCGCAAAGCGCCAGGCAGAACATCACCTGCATGGGTGTTATCTGTCGCGAATGGGGGTGTACCCCAACTATCTTGTGAACCTGCGAAGCATTTTGTACGACCATGATTGCCCTCTCCCGGGGCGTCCTTCATTGACATGACGGCACGACCCGTGTACATTCCTATTGATAAATCACATATAGGACGGCCCCTGAGTAGACAGGCAGCGGCATCGGGCCGACGAGGCAGTAGGGCGGGGTTGCTACCACCTCGTCGGGCGTCATAACATAGGCGGGGAGCTACATAGGCGGGGAGCTACTTAGCGGCTGATTCTGCGCTTGCTGCGATTTGCCGCGGCCTTGACATCGCTTTTGACGTCGTGAGCAACGTCCTCAACCTTGTGCTTGGCGTCGCGAGCGACGTCCTCAACCTTGCTCTTTGCGCCGCGTGCCGCGTCCTTGAGCTTGTTCTTCACGTCGTGAGCGGCATCCTTGACGTCGTTCTTTACGTCATGCGCCGCGTCTTCGACGGTGTTCTTCGCGTCTTGAACGGCATTCTTTG
>JAYRVL010000666.1:0-8477 GCA_041918575.1 Anaerolineae bacterium
CTTTTGGCTGCATGAAGGGCATAATCTTACTCCGTTATCTATCCCAATTTTCTCCGCCCCAAAAGACACGAACCATCAATTCGTGAAAATTCGCGGCAAAAAACCTCTGTTTCCCAAAACAAAAGACGAAAGACGAAGAACCGCTTTCACCGGTTCATCTTTCGTCTTTCGTCCTTCTACTGGCATTCATCATTGGCGCCACACGCGGCCACGGTTGGCTGCGCGCAGATCACAATCTCAGGCATCACCACGGCGCTTGGCAATGCGCGTCATTTCTTGCTGCTGCTGGCGCACCACACGCATCGCTTCCAACTGCACGGCCTTGGTAGTCTTCGTCTCCAGGCGCTTCATGAAACGCTCAACCTGGCCGCCGGTGTCAACGATACGCTGTTCGCCGGTGAAAAAGGGGTGACAGTTCGAGCAAACGTCGGTGCGCAAAACCTTGCGCGTCGACCCGGTTATCCAGGTGTTGCCGCACGCACAGGTGACCTGTGCATCGTGATAATAGGTCGGATGAATCTTCTCACGCATTGGGAAACCTCTTTTCTTCCAGCCCCTGACCGATCATGGCTCCCTACCACGATCCAAAGGCGCTGGGAAATTGCATTGACACTCTTGGTGTCGTTCTTGCCCGTTCAGGAAGCTGACGCAGACGGCTGCTCCAACAAACCCCGGGCCGCTGCCGGCAGCGCTCGCTGCGAATAGACGCTCACCCGCTTCTGATCCCTTGAATGAGGCTCGAACTTGACGTAGCCGTCAATCAGGGCGAACAGGGTGAAATCACGGCCAACGCCGACGTTGAGGCCCGGCTTGACCGCGGTACCGTGCTGGCGAATGATAATCGAACCGGCGTTGATCTGCTGACCATCAGAGCGCTTCACGCCCAGGCGCTGTGCATTACTGTCACGTCCGTTGCGGCTACTGCCACCACCCTTTTTATGTGCCATAGTTTCTCCTACTCGGTTTCGATCTTGATTGCTCGATCTTGATTGCTCGATCTTGATTGCTCGATCTTGATTGCTCGATTCGTCTCAGACGATGATCTCATCCACGCGCAACTGCGTGTACTTCTGACGATGGCCGGTCTTTTGACGGATACGCTTCTTGGGACGATACATGAAGACAATTTCTTTGCGTCCCTTTGTTTCCGCCAGCACCGTGGCCTTGACGGAGGCGCCGGCCACAACCGGTGCGCCTACCTTGACCTCGTCGCCGTTCGCCACCAGGAGCACACGCTCCAGTTCGATCGCGTCGCCAGGTTCTCCTGGCAGCAGTTCGACCTCGATGACATCGCCTGCCTGCACCTTGTACTGCTTGCTGCCCGTTTCAACAATTGCAAACATCTCTTTTTGCTTCCTTCATCATTACGCGCCAGGCGCAGAGGCCCGGACTTTGTACTGGCGCAACGATATGCTGGATTGCCGCTTGCGCAGCAGTTTGGCTGAACTGATTTTTGCCAAAAAAGGCGGCAGGCCAAGTGCCTGCCGGCTAATTGACAAGGATTATAGCAGCCGCTCCGCGATGTGTCAATTGACGCCCACGTCGTGTAGGAATTCCAAATGTGATCGCTGAAGACATCTGGAATGGAGGCTTTAGCCGGTTATTGGGCACCTGAGAACCCTGTGGCAGACCGCCTGAAGTCTCGCTTCCGGGACCATTTGGATTTGCTGGGCTGGACTGCCACGGCCCGGCGCTTGACAGCTTGACCGCCATCGCGACCGCCAGATCGGTGTGAGTGGCGCGGGTGCGCACCTGCACAGCTGCCGTGTCCAGGCCCGCGACCTGATCTACCAGATTCCAATGCAGCAGCCCGGTGTTCTCCACATGCGCGTTCACCCCGGTGCGCACGCGCAGCGCCGTTTGTCCTTCGGCCAGCTTGATCGTCACCTGCAGCGCCGCGCCGTGGGGATCGGCCAGGTTGATGAAGCGTTCGAAGTCCAGTTCCAGCACTGGCCCGCCCTCCCGCGGCTGCCAATGTACCTGCCGTGAGAGTGCGCCGGTGCGCAGGTCGAGCTGGCGACGGTAACCCAGAACCCGGCCGCGATCGAGCCGAAAACGCTCGCCATCGGCCCAGATGTCCACGTCCCACCAGGCAGGGATATTCGCCAATTCGGTATAGTTCACGGGCATGTCGTCCCACACGCGGTGGACGAAACAGGCCGGCATGGCGCCCGGAAACCCCTCTTCGAAGACCCCGCGGCTGCACATGGCGCCATTGCCGATGGTGAACACGGTTTCTATGTGGCTCTGCGAGTCCGGTACGAAGATCGGCTCCGCAATCGTCCACGCGGCGTCCTACAGGGCCTGCGCATGGCGGCCAACGTCACCCCCGCCAGGCTCTCGAAGCGAGCGTGCGCATGACCCACCCGCGACGCCGGCCCCAGGCCGATCGCCCACATGCCCGCGGCCAGCGCCGCCTCGATGCCCACCGCGGCATCTTCTACCACCGCGCAGAAGGCTGGGTACACGCCCAGCATCTCGGCAGCCTTCAAGAAGAGGTCTGGCGCGGGCTTGCTGCGTTCGGCGCTAAAACCGTCGGCGATGGCGTCCAACAGATCGCAGATGCCGAGGCGATCCAGGACGGTGTGCGCGTTCTTGCTGACGGAACCGATGCCCACCTTGACGCCGGCCGCGCGTAACTCCCGCAGCAGATCCACCGCGCCAGGCAGCAGGTCGGCGGGTGTGACCCCGGCAAGCATGGCGACATAATAGCGGTTCTTGCGCTCGGTCAGTTCGGCGATCTCGGCCTCAGTCGCCGGTCGGCCCGCCAGGATGATCTCCAGCGAGCTGCGGCGCGAGACCCCGCGCAGATGTTCGTTGATCTGCCGGTCGAAGGGCAATCCCTCTTCATCGGCCAGTCGCTGCCACGCCCGGTAGTGGTATTCGGCGGTGTCGGTTATCACGCCGTCGAGATCGAAGATGATCGCTTCAAGTTTCACAGTTGCTTAGCTCTCCACATGGAAATCGCTCGATGCCCGCACAATGAGTTCCGGCTGCAAGAGCACCTCGTGTTCCGTGCTGCGCTGTGCGCGGCACAGGTCAACCAGCATGGCTACCAGGCGCTCCCCCACCTCGGCAATTGGCTGGCGCAGGCTGGTCAGCGACGGTCGCAGGAAGCGCGCAACGGGCGCATCGTCGAACCCGATGACCGCCAGCTCACGCCCCGGCTCAGCGCCGGCATCCCAGGCCGCGTTGATGACACCGATCGCCATCAGGTCAGACATCGTCACAATGGCCGTTGGGCGACGATCTGGCGGAAGCGCCAGCAGCCGTCGGGTGCTGGCGTAAGCGTCCGCGTACGTGTTTTCTGCGCGCTCGATCCAGGCCGGGTCCATTTCCAGCCCCGCCTTTTGCAGGGCGGCGAGAAAACCATTCAGCCGATGTTGGCCCGCTAACGAAGGCGCCGGCCAGGACAGGCAGCTGATGCGCCGATGCCCCCGTGCAAGCAGGTGTTCGACAGCCATGCGCACGCCGGCCGTGCCATCCACGTCCACCCAGGAAAAATCCCAGCCCGGGTTCGAGCGGCCAAAGGCCACGAATGGAAAGCCCGCATCCAACAGGCAGCGCACCCGCTCATCCTCCAGATGCGTGTTGGACAGGACGAAGCCGTCCACCTGACCTTCCAGGATCAACGCCTGATAGGTGACCAGTTCATCGGCGATAGTGGCCGTGGGAAAAACCAGGAAGCGATAGCCGCGGCGGGCGGCGGCCGCAACCGCGGCCTGCAGAAAGCTGTGGTTTTTGACAATTTCGATTAGTCGAAGCCGCCCCAGCCTGTGCGGGTCAGGCGCGCGGGCAGGACCTTAGTGGTGGGTTCCCGCTCGCTGTCCGCGTCGAAGGCCAGCGCGGCGTCCGCGTCACGCGGTCTGCCGGCGGACCTGTCAGGCTCCGCGGCCAGGATAAGCTGCGTGCGCTCGATGCGCCGCGGACAGTCGGTCAGGCCAAGCGCAGCCAGCAGTTCATCAGGGCGACCTGTGGCGCCTGGCCGGTTGCTCACGCGCAGCGCCAGGTGAACCCACCCTTCCGCGTCCGTAAATTCCACCCGCAAAGCCTCGATGAGCGCCCGCACGTCGTAGATTTTGCCATCGCGGCCACGTTGTTTGAGCACCTGCCCGGCGCTCATGAAACGCTCAACCGCCTGCGCCACATCAACATCCCCTTCAGGCAACATTTGGATCTCGTAATCCGCGGCCCACATCAGCGCCTGCAGCGAGGGCGCGTGCAGATCAACTTCATGAATGTCGCGAATCTCCATGCCCGGCGGCAGTTTGGGCTGTAACTCGGCCGCGAACTGGGCCGGCGCTATCGGCTCATTCAGCCACAAATCGGCCAGTTCCGCGCGGCCCCGGCAGCCCACCGGCAGGGCTGAAGCAAATTGAATGCGCAGTTGCGGATTGAAGCCCTTCGTGTACGCCACCGGCAGTTGAGTGCGGCGCAGCACCCGCTCCCACGTGTGCGCCAGGTCCAGGTGGCCAATCCATTTCAATGGCTCCCCCTTGGTATAGGTAAAACGAATTCTTTGCATGTCTGTCACTGGGCTTTCTTGCTCATCAGCCATGACGGTGTCATCTCAGCCCGCGCGGCGACGGGTCACGATTTGCATCACGCCCGCGATGACGCCGGCGACCAGGCCAAAGAGTAGACCGGCGCGCACATCGAACAGGATGCGCGGGTTGCCCGTCACCGTGTGCGCCAGGAGAACGGCGATCGTGCCGTCCTGCACTGACACATGTTGCCCCAACACTGCGCCGATGCCGCCGTTGGTGACGCTCACCGACTCCGCGCTGACCGCGCCGATGCCGCCGTTCGTCACCGTGATGGTGGTTCCCCGGGCGTTGCCAATCCCGCCCTGCTCCACCGTGATCGAATCGGCCTGCGCCTCGTTGACGTTGCTCTGACTGACCGTCACAGTCTGCCCTGTAATCGTCACACCCTTCTGTTGGCTGACATTGACCGTTTCGCCAGGCCCGTCATTCATCGCCTCACGAGACGTGTCGCTCGTTGTTTCGTCGCTGTTCATTTTTTCCTCCCTCATGCGTGATTTCAACCGCTCGCCTGAGGCGTCATGCCGCCTGAGCCGTTACCGCGGCGCTCACGCAGAAAATCGCCCACCGTCGGCGCGTCCTTGAGATGGCTGACATCGTTCATGCGGACGAGCCGCGGGGCCGGCTCGAACACCACTTCGCTGATGCCGCAGTTGTCCATCGGGTAATTCGGCCAGCGGTTGCCCTGGTTTTCCAGGAGCAGCGCCAGCAGCGTGGCCAGCGCGCCGCCGTGGCTGAAAACGGCAACCGTCTGACCTGGATGGCGCGCCAGGATCGTGCGCGCTGCGTTCAGCAGACGCAGCCCAAACTGCATGGCCGATTCACCGCCGGGCGGGGCAAAGTGCGGATCACGGGCCATACGCGCCCACATCTGCTTTTCGTTGCGCAGTTCATCGAGGGTCAAACCGTCCCATTCGCCCAGGTGAAACTCGGACAGGTCAGGGTCAACCTGCACCGGCAGTTCGCCCAGCGCCTGGGCCAGCGCGGCGGCCGTCTGCCGGGCGCGGGTCAGCGAGCTGCTGTAGATGGCTTGAATGGGCTGTTGTGTGCTGAGCAGGCGCGCGGCCAGCGCCTGC
Source organism: Anaerolineae bacterium (assembly GCA_041918575.1). Taxonomy (GTDB): domain Bacteria; phylum Chloroflexota; class Anaerolineae; order SSC4; family Amarolineaceae; genus Amarolinea. Next base: position 5,621 of record JAYRVL010000666.1, read on the forward strand.
GCCTGCGCCTGTCCGGTGGCGTTGAGCGGCTTGTCGGTGGCGCCTTCCAACTGACCGTTGACGTTGGCGTCGGTTTCGCCATGACGGATAAAAAGGAGGGTAGTTGGATGGGGGGTGGTTGGATGGGGGGTGGTTGATTGGTTTTGATTCATGGATTCGTTCATTCTTCCCCTGTCTCATCCTATTCTATCACGAGCAGGCGTCGCGGCGCAACCCTGAGGCGACGCCAAATTCTCGGATGAAAATGTTGGCGAAATTCATCGCCTGGTGTATAGTTCGGTGACACCATTCTCACGATTGACGAGGCTCGTTTCATGGCGCCGGAGTTCGTTCATCTGCACGTTCATTCTGAATTCTCGCTGCTCGATGGCCTGGGCCGGGTCAACGACCTGGTCAAACAGGCGGCCAGCCTGGGCCAGAAAGCCATGGCCCTGACCGATCATGGCACCATGCATGGCGTCATTGACTTCTTCCGCGCCTGCAAGAAGGAGGGCATCAAGCCCATCGTGGGTGTGGAAGCCTACCTGACCAAACACGGCCGGCCGATGGAAGGCCGCGATCCGGTCATGGACAAGACACGCCATCACCTCCTACTCCTGGCCGAAAACGAGACAGGCTACCGCAACCTGCTGAAGATCTGCACCCATGCTCAACTCGAAGGCTACTACTACCGCCCCCGCGTCGACAAAGCCTTCCTGGAGCGACACGCGCAAGGGCTGATCTGCACCAGCGGCTGCTTGGCGTCCGAAATCCCCGCCCTGCTCAACCAGGGCCGCGAACAGGAAGCCGTGGAGCGCGTTCACTGGTATCGCGATGTGTTCGGCCCCGGGCATTACTACCTGGAACTGCAGGAGCACAACATCCCGGAACTGGACAAGGTCAACCAACAGTTGATCGAGTTCAGCCGGCGCTATGACCTGCCCTTGCTGGCAACCAACGACGTACATTATGTCAAATCACGCGATGCCAACCCGCACGACGTGCTGCTGTGCATTCAGACCACCGCGGCCATGACAGCCAAGGATCGCATGCGCATGAGCGACGGCTCGTACTACGTGCGCAGCGCGCAAGAGATAGACGCGATCTTCGGCGCCTACCCCGGCGCCCTCTCCAATTCCCTGCTCATCGCCGACATGTGCAACGTAGATGTGGAGGACAAACTCTATCATCTGCCTCCCTTCCCGGTTCCTGACGGCTACGATTATCAGAGCTACCTGCGTCACCTGGCCGAAACTGGTCTGCGCCAGCGCTACGGTAGCCGGGCGAACGATCCGGACGTGCGCCAGCGCTGCGAGCACGAGTTGAAGGTCATCCATGAGATGGGTTTCGATGTCTATTTCCTGATCGTGGGCGATCTGTGTCGCTACGCCAGGGAGCGCGGCATCTGGTACAACGTGCGCGGATCGGGCGCGGGTTCGGTCGTCGCCTACGTCATCGGCATCACCAACCTGGACCCGCTGCCCAACAACTTGATCTTCGAACGCTTCCTCAATCCGGGCCGCGTCACCATGCCCGACTTCGACCTGGACTTCCCGGACGATCAGCGTGAGGAGATGATCCGTTACACCATCGCGCGTTACGGCGAAGACCAAGTAGCCCAGATCGTCACCTTTGGCCGCATGAAGGCGCGGGCCGCGGTGCGTGACGTGGGGCGGGTCATGGAAATTCCCCTGTCAGAGGTGGACCGCGTCGCCAAGATGATCCCAAATATCCCCGGCAAACCGGTCAGCATCAAGGAGGCGCTGGAGCAGATTCCCGATCTCAGGCAGGTCTACGGCGAGCAGGCGCAGGTCAGGGAACTGCTGGAGACCGCCAGCCTGATCGAAGGGGTGGCGCGGCACGCCTCCATTCACGCGGCCGCGGTCATCGTGGCCGACAAGCCCCTGATTCAGTACACGCCGCTCATGCGGCCGCAGAAATCGGCCATCACCAAGATGGTGACGCAGTATGAATTTCCTGTGCTGGAGTCCATCGGCCTGCTCAAGGTGGACTTCCTGGGTCTGTCCACGCTCAGCGTCATGCGTGAGGCCACACGGCTGATTGCCGAACGGCGCGGCAAACGCTACACGCTCGACAACATTCCGCTCGACGATGTGGAATCGTACAAGCTGCTCGCCAGCGGCGAGGTGGCCGGCGTGTTCCAGGTGGAAGGCGCGGGCATGCGCCGTGTGCTAACAGAGATGCAGCCGCACGAGTTCAACAACATCGTCGCGGCCATTTCCCTCTATCGCCCCGGCCCCATGGACTTCATCCCGGAGTACATCGCCTGCCTGCACGGCCGCAAAAAGCCAGAGTACGTCCATCCCGCCCTGGAGCCAATTCTGGGCGAGACTTACGGGGTCTGCGTAAGCGGCGACGCCATCGTCCTCGATGCCCGCACAGGGGCGCCTCATCGCATGGACGAGCTTGGCAACGTTGAGGACCTGTGGGTGCAGGGGGTGGATGCGAACCTGCGCCCTGCTATCGGCCGGGTGACGCACTTCATCGTCAACGGGCAGAAGGAAGTCTGGCAGGTCACACTGCGTAACGGCTCCCAGATCAAGATCACCCCCGATCACAAGCTGCTCACCGAAACAGGCTGGAAGCCGCTGCGCGAGCTGGCTATTGGCAGTTTTGTAGCGACGCCTGACCAGACGCAGCGGCTCTTGCAGGTCAATTGGCAAGCGATCGTTGCGATTGAGCCTGGCGGAATCGAACCTGTCTACGACATCACCGTGGAGGGGCTGCACAACTTCGTTGCCAACAACATCATTGTACACAATTGTATTTGCCAGGAGCAGATCATTCAACTGCTTACCCTGGTAGCAGGTTACACGGCCGGCGAGGCGGACCTGGTGCGCCGCGCCATCTCCAAGAA
>JAYRVL010000667.1:0-5272 GCA_041918575.1 Anaerolineae bacterium
AGAGCCTTCCCTGGCTGCCAGGTTGGGATGAAGGCCGTGGGCGACCACCCGGAAACCCACATTGTTGTTACGGGCGCCAGGCGGGGACCTGAAACGATAGGCGCAGCGCACGTCGGCATCGTCGTTGACGAAAGAGCCGCCACGCACCACACGACAAACATTTGTTCTACTCTGATCCTCGCGCCCGTCGTCGGCCCGATAGGGATAACCAAACTCTGGCTTCATCAGGTCCTCGCCCCACGCGCTGCGCGTCCACTCCCAGACATTGCCAGCCAAATCGAACGCCTCGAAAGGGCTGCGGCCAGCCGCAAAGATGCCTGCGGGGCTGGTATCGCCGATGCCGGTCTGGTTCATATTGCACTTCATGGGGTCGAAGGTATTGCCCCACGGCCAGGTGCGGCCGTCGGCGCCGCGGGCAGCCTTCTCCCACTCCGCCTCGGTGGGCAGACGCAGCTCACGCCCCTCCAGCCGGCTGCGCCAGGCGCAGTAGGCGTTGGCGTCATCCCAACCGACATCCACCACGGGATGATTACGCAGCTCGGCCGGCGCGCGATGTCCTCGCCAGTACGCCGGTGGCTCGTGGTTGGCCGCCAGCACAAATTCCTCATACTGTGCGTTGGTGACCGGGTAGGCGCCGATACGAAAATCGTCCACCCAGACCGGGTGCGCCGGTTTCTCATCTTCCCATTGACTATCGTTGCTCCCCATCGTAAACTCGCCGGCGGGCACGGGCAGCAGAACATCGAAGTCTCTCGGATCGCCCAACACGCTAAGCACGGAGCCGGCTTCGGCCCGCTCGCGTGGGGTCAGGCAGTCGTGCGTGATGAGATGGGTCAGTTGCTGGCGCACGCGGCCGATCAGTTCGGAACCCAGGTCGCGACGCTGCGCTCGCGGCAGGCTGATCTCCAACAGCACCTGTCCGGCCAGCCACACCTGGCGCCAACCCGCGTCAGATGCAGGCAGCGCCTTAGGGCACAGCTCGTCCACCAACAGGAGCGGCTCATTGCGATTGCCCTGCACCTGGTTGCCTACCGCCAGCAAAATCACCTCACGCCAAAGGGCGCCGCTGCCCGCCAGTTGTTTGGCCTGCTCGACGAAGTCACCCTGGCTGCTAAGCTGACAGGCGGCCAGGTATTCCTGGAAGGTGCGATGCGGAAAACGATAGAGCTGACCCGGCACCACCTCCACGAGGAGACCCGCGCGCTCGTTCATCACCGCCACCACCTGGTCGGCCCAATCCTTGCTTTTCTGCGGATGCAAGTCGCTCAAGGCCTGCTCCAGGGCGATCATCGTCACGTCGGCCGTGGTCTCACGGTCGGCCCCTGCCGGCAGTTGGGCATGCACCTCGTAAGCCAGGCGCCACAGCGCCTGCTGCACATCATTGTCCTGCAGCCCGGCTTCAGTCAGCAGGCGGCGCCAGGTCGTCTCCCCAACTTCTCCCTTGAGCTTGACCGCCTCCCAACGTGAGAGCAGCAGGTCCACCACGTCACGGTAGAGCAGCACGCGTGCGTCAGGCAGCTCGTCCCGGCGCGTATGCACCACGGCCATCGTGGTCAGCAGCAGCGGATTGCGCGCCAGCCGGCGTAAGTCCTCACGGCGCACCGCGCGGCTCAGCCTGGCGGCCGAGGTCTCCGCATCCTTGAACGTGCGCTCGCGCATGGAGGCGAGCTGGCGGTACCAGGCGGTGATGAACGCGTCCATTTTTTCCTCGTCCAACGGCGCCAGCTCCACCACCGTGGGCCAGCGCACGTCGGGCAAATGCCAGCGCCTGTCCTGGTAACTCAAGACGCGGCAGGTCACGACCACGCGCAGGCTTGGGTAGGCGATGGGCAGGTCATTGATCATCTCTTTGATGCGCCCCAGCACGGTCGCATGGACAGGCACCTCGTCCAGGCCATCCAGGAGCAAGATGGCGGCGCCGTCCTGCAGATGATCGGTCAGGAACTCAAGGCAATCGCCCAGGCCATTCTCGCCCAGCCAGGATGCGAGATAGGCGAGCAGCAGGCCGGTTTTCGGTGGGGGATCGGTCGCCTTGCCCAGCCAGGCCGCCAGGTAGCGCAGCGTCACCGGCACAGGCAGCACCTGGCTGGCGTCGGCCGGCCAGGTGGGCAAACGCTCCAGCCAGCCGCCGCGGGCGTCCAGCGCGGCATTGGCCAGGCAGTAAGCCAGGTGATTGACAAAGGTGGATTTACCGCCGCCCGGCTCGCCCACCAGCACCAGGCGCGGGGTCTGGGCCACGGCCTCCAGCGCGGACCAGGGGCGCTCATCCGGCCGGCCCAGCCTCTCCTCCTGGCCGCGCTTGCGGCCGGAAGGGTCTTCGGTCGGCACGCGGGTCTTGGTATCGAGCGCCACGTAGACATCAGCCAGCGGCAGGCGTTCTTCCGCCGGCGTCTCCGCGCTGGCCGCCTTGATGTCCACCGCGGTCAGCGGCAAGAAGCGCAGATCGGCCGCGATGCGCTGAAGGTAGCGCCGGCGCTGCTCCTCGTACTGCTTTGCCGCCAGGCGGCCGCCGCCAGGCGCAGGATCGGCCGGTCGCCGCGCCTCGCGCACGGCAATTACGATCGCAGCAACCAGTGAGATGGCAAACGCGGCCCAAACCAGCCAACGCACCGGTTCGAGCGTTTCCTGCAGGTCGGCGGCCACCCAGTTGGCGGCCAGGTTGCCGATCGCCAGGATCAGCGCAATCAGGCCGGGCAGCAGCCAGGGGCGGGACGGACGAGTGGTCATGGTGGGATTCCTCCTTCATGGGCAGGCGCAAAGGCGCGCCGCCAAAATTGTACGCCACAAGCGCCGAAACACCAAAAGGGCACCCCATCGCAGGGCTGCGGCAAGATGACGACCTCAGAGGCGCACGGCATCCGCGCCAGGCCGCTGCCACGAATTACACGAATTGAGTCGTCGCACCCAATACCAACCTGCTTGAGCAGGTTTCGGTGTATCAGACCGTGAATTCATTCACGGGGCGGCTGCGAGGGTTGGCTGCCGAGAAATCGTCCAACCCGGGCGCAGGCCCACCGGGTAAGGGGCGCGCGTGGGTGAGGTCGCTCTCGGCTTGCCCGACGCTGCGGGGAGCAGCCAGCCTGCGCAAGGGGATTCCACGTCCCCCTCGCAAGTAAAGAAAGTTGACAGGACGCGCCGTCTGCATAGAATGGCCCAACCGCTGACATGAAAGCATTTAGGAATGAGAATTTTTTAACTGTCCAGTTCCGAGCAAATTCTGAGCATACAGGCAGCACCAAAGCGGACACTTATTTAATTCTCATTCCTTACCACAATACACAGATGTCCGCAGCCAATACCGCCAACCTGACGCGTTGCGCCATAAGAGGTCATGAAATCGAACAGAACGTATGATATGGCGCATATGACCGCCCAGCCACAGCGCCTATAATCCTGCTTGTTCTATTTATCACAGGCATGGTACAGATTGTGCCCGTGCCCTGAGGATAGTGAGTTAAATTTAGGAGGAACCATTCGATGGCCGGACTGGATACCCAAACCCTCAACATGGTGTTGTCCACGCTGCAAAAGTATGCGGAGCGTGAGCTGACCAATGCCTACTTGCTCGAGCTGGACTACAAGGACGAATTCCCTCATGCTGTTCTGGAGGCGCTCTATGGCGACGTAGGCCTGCATCTGCTCTTCATCCCCGAAGAGTTCGATGGCATGGGCGGCGGCGCCTATGACATCTACCGTATCTCCGAAGTGATGGCCGGCATTGACCTGGGCATCGCGACCGGCGTGCTTGCCACTTTCCTGGGCAGCGATCCCATCACGGTAGGCGGTACGCCGGAGCAGCAGGCCTACTGGATGGGCCGCATTGCCAACGAGGGCCTGCTGGTAGCCTACGGCGCGACCGAGCCGCAGGCCGGCAGCGACCTCGGCGCACTCAAGACCAAGGCTGAGCCGGTGATCGAAGACGGCAAAGTGACCGGTTATCACATCAGCGGCCGCAAGCAGTGGATCAGCAACGGCGGCGTCGCCAAGATCTACACCATCCTCGCCAATGCGCCGGGCGGGCCGAGCTGGTTCGTGGTGGAGCATGACGCCGAAGGCTTCACCAAGGGCAAGCCGGAGGACAAGCACGGCATTCGCGCCAGCAATACCGCGGCGCTCTTCCTGGACAATGTGTACGTGCCGGCCGACCGCCTGGTGGGCGGGGTGGAAGGCCAGGGGTTGATCCAGGCGCAGGCGGTTTTTGGCTACACCCGGCTGATGGTAGCCGCGTTTGGCCTGGGCGGCGGCTGGGCCGCGCTCAGGCGCACCATCCCTTACGCGCAGGTGCGCATCCAGGGCGGCGCGCCGCTCAGCCAGAAACAGGGCTACACCCACAAGCTGATCGTCCCCAACGCCACCCGTCTGGAGGCCGCGCGCGCCTACATTGAATGGACGGCCGAGCGCCTCGATGGCGGCGAACCAGACCTGCAGACCGAAGGCGCGGTGGCGAAGTACCTGGCGACCGAGGCCGGCAACAAAGCGGCCGAAGATGCAATCCAGGCGCACGGCGGCTACGGCTACACCAAAGAGTACATGGTGGAAAAAGTCAAGCGCGATGTCAAGATCACCACGATCTACGAAGGCACTTCGGAAATCATGGAATGGACCATTGCCCGTGACCGCTGGCAACTGCACCTGAAGACCCGCGGCGCGTATTACAACGACTGGGCTGCCCGCCTGGACAAGATTCAGCGCGCCGAGCCGAACAACGGCGCGGGGACGGCCGCCCTGGCCCTGCGCGCGCTGGCCGTTGTGCTGGAACGCTGCCGCATTGATCGCCTGACGCGCAATCAGCACATCCTCTTCCGCCTGGGTGAGCTGATCGCTTACGCGGAGACGGCCGCCATCTTCGCCGAGCGGGTGCAGTCGCATCCTACCACGGCCATTCCGCTCGATGTGCCCACTCGCCAGGCCATGGCCCGCATTCACGCCCGCGAGGCTGCGCTCAAAGTAGCCGCGGACGGTTTGCACTGGGCCATCGGCGCCGGGCAGACTGACCCCAACCTGGCCGGATCGCTCAATTTGCCAGGCATCTACCAGGCGCAGGCGGGGCTGATCGAGGACATGGATTTCGTCAGCAAGAAGCTCAACGAGGCCTTTCCGGCCGCGTAAAGCAAGTAGGGCGGCGGGTGATGAAGCTCGCCGCTGGCATGAGGAGTACGACTTATGGAACAAACCGCAGACCGTGCCATTGCGGTGGTGGGCGTGGGCGCCGTCTTGCCAGACGCGCTCAACGCCCCCGCGTTTTGGAAAAATATCCGCAGCAAGCGCTACA
>JAYRVL010000668.1:0-5828 GCA_041918575.1 Anaerolineae bacterium
GATCTGGGTGATCGTCGCCACGATGATTATTCAGCAGCTTGAAAACAGCGTGCTGGTGCCGCGCGTCATGCGCAGGGCAGTGGGAGTCAATCCATTCGTCTCCTTGCTGGCGTTCTTTGCCTTTAGCTCGCTACTCGGCATTGCCGGCGCGCTCATGGCGATTCCCATGGCCGCCATTCTGCAGCTCTTACTCGAGCATTTCGTCTTCCATTCAGCAGCGATGGAGCCGGAGGTCTCTCCTGGCCGCGATTATGCCAGCCGGCTGCGCTATGAAGCGCAAGACCTGGCCCAAGACCTACGCAAGCAGGCGCGGCTTAAGAAAAGAGGCTCGGACCTCAGGGTCAAGCAGATTGACCAGGTGATGGATGAGATCGAGACCATTACGACCGACCTTGACGCGCTGCTGGCACAGGCCCGACCTTCAGGTGCATCATGACGAAACAAGTGGTAGGATTCGGCGCGGCCGTTATGACGACCCTGCTGGCGCTGGTGGTGCTGTGGCAGTTCCGTATTGTCGTCGTTTACGTGTTGATCTCGCTAACGCTTGCGGCCGCGGCGCGCCCATTGGTTCAGCGCCTGGTCGGACGAGGCTTTGTGCTGCGCGTGGCCTGGATTCTACTGGTCCTGGTGGCCCTGGGCAGTTTCGGCTTCTTGCTCTTCCTGACCGGTGAGGCCGCGATCAATGAGATTCAACTGTTGGCTCGTACGGTGTCGGTGCAGGATGAATGGAAGCTACCGGTCTGGCTGGCGGGCAGCTCGTTCGAACTGGCGTTGGTGGGGCAGTTGCCACCGCCAAGTGAACTCTTCGAAGCGGTGACCGGCAGCCAGGGGCAGCTCGTGCTGCCGGCTCTATTTGGCTTCACGCAGGACATCGGTGGCATCTTAAGCGGCGTATTCGTCATTCTGTTCTTGAGCATCTATTGGATGATCAATCAGATTCATTTTGAACGACTCTGGCTCTCGTTGCTTCCGTCTGGCCAGCGCAAAGAGGCGCGTGGTGTTTGGCGGACCATCGAGCCTGACATCGCCGCTTACCTGCGCAGCGAGGTCGTCCAGAGTCTCCTGGCGGGGCTGCTGTTAGCCGTTGGTTTCTGGCTTCTCGGATCCCCATACCCAGCGCTCTTGGCGCTGGCTGGCGCCCTGGCCTGCCTGATACCCGTGGTTGGGGCAGCCTTGGCGGTCATCACGGTACTTTTAGTCGGGCTGTTGACCAGTGTGCAGCTCAGCTTGTTTACGGCTCTCTATGCGCTCGTCGTCTTGACTGCCCTGGGCGCATGGGTCAAGCCGCGGCTTTTCAACCGCCGATGGGATAATCCCATCCTGACCGTCGTTCTGCTCATTGCCCTGGCAGACGCTTTCGGCCTTGTCGGCATCATCGTCGCGCCCCCATTATCCGTGGTCTGCCAAATCCTATGGAGCCGCCTGGTCAGCCGCCGCGCGGTTTCTGGGGCGGCGGCCCAGGTTTCAGACCTCAAAGAGCGGCAAGAACGCCTATGGGCTACGATAAGGGCCATGGAAGGGCCGTCTCTGCCCTTGGTGACCAGCAGCATGGAGCGGCTTACCCAACTGATGGCGAAAGCCGAACCGATTCTGCAAGCGGCTCAGCCGGCTGAACCGTCCAAGCTGTTATCACCCGTTGCGCCTCAGCCCGAACAGGGAGCGTAACATGGCCGCACTCAAAATGCCCAGAAAATTCACACTGCTTTGGCAGCGGGTCACCCGCCGCGCGCACCAGTTTGATCAGCGGACGCACGGCTGGTTGGGGATGTTGGCGGGCGCAGCCGGGGAAGCCTTGAAGCCTGACTCGGCGGTTACGGCCGCGGCGATTGCCTACTTTGCCCTTTTCTCCCTGTTTCCCCTCACCCTCCTGAGCATTTCTATTGCCAGCTTCACCCTGGGCCCGTTGATGGACCAGCATCTCGTCGTACAAAAGCTCGAGTTCATTACACCCGCCCTCGGCCAGTTGGTAGGCCCCAATATTGACGAGATCGTTCGGGCGCGCGGACCAGTGACCAGCGTCGCGCTCGTTGGCTTGATCTGGTCTGCCTCGACCGTTTTTTACACGCTTACCCAAACCTTGAATGGAATTTGGGGCAATAAACAAAGCCGGCCTGTTTGGAAGCGGCGCGGTCTGGCCATCCTGTTTGTCCTCGCCTTCGTTGGCCCGGCCCTCTTCCTGGCTTCGTTTGCCAGCAGCCTGCTTGCCAACTTCCGCGCCTGGTTGCCTGACTCCATCATTCCGATCGGGGGCGGTATCAGTTTGGTGTTGGCTATCTCGCTCGATGTGGCCTTATTCATGGTGCTCTACATCATGCTCCCGCATGGGGCTTCGACCTGGCGCGAGATTTTACCCGGCGCGATCGGGGCCGGCCTGCTCTGGGAACTGGCCAAGAAAACCTTCTTATTCTTTGTTTCCACCTACATCTCCGTTTCGAACCTGGTTTATGGTTCAGTGGCAGCCATTGTCGCGATCCTGACGTGGGCCTACTTGAGCGGCGTTATCTTTCTCTTTGGCGCTTACTTGAGCGTCTCCTATTACCAGCGGAGGCAGCAACAACATGAAAGAAGTTCATGACCAGAAACCTCGCTCCACGGGTAAACGCCGCATGAGGGTCATGCTGATCTTCAACATGCCTTTCGGCGCTTGCCTTGATCTTGTACTTTGCCGGGGATCGTCTGCTGGCTTACGAGCTTATCCTGGGCACGTTGACGTTGTGGTTGGTGGTCGAACTGGTGAAACTGCTGGTGCGCCGGAGACGGCCTTTCATCCGGCTGTCCCAGGCGCGCATCGTCGGCCGGCGGGCCGGCGGCCGTTCATTCCCGAGCGGGCATACCAGCCAGGCCTTTTTCATGGCGACGCTCGTCGCCGGGTACTTCCACGCCGGCGTTTGGGCGGTGTGCCTGCTCTACGCGAGCGCGTTGCTGGTGGGCATCACGCGCTTGTACGTGGGGGCGCACTACCCACGGGACATGCTGGCAGGGGCCATCCTGGGCAGCGCCTGGGGCCTGCTGGGGGGGATCATCGGTGGGTATGCCTTGTGAGGCGGGAGATACGGTGAACGCCTGCTGTTCTATGCTGACCCCCGCTTCAGCCGATGGACGACCACCGATGTCTACTACCTCACCGTCGGCGATCAACCTGGTCTGCGCATGACGAGCCGCCCGGCCAATCCCGCGCCTCAACCCGCCGGAACCGCCTGGCTCACGCAGACGGTCGAAATCAACTTTCCGCCTAAGGAAAAAGGCGCGATTCGTGCCCGCTTGCAGCACAACTCACTCTGATCCCCCAGATCAATCATCTGATTGTCAAATCTAATAGCTGCTCAGGCGGCCCTCCTGCCCCCCAATCCTGGGGGGAAAAGCATTCGGCTCCCCCAGGATTGGGGGCGGGGGGCACTCCGGGCGCTATCGAGACCATTCTCACTGCCTGGCTGAGCAGTTACAAATATCGTACATCAAAAGTCGCGCGAGCCGGCCTTCGAGGCGACTCTTTTGCTACGAAAAACCTGGCGCTTGCGCTGACGACAGGGCGGCGCCCCTCTGCTATGCTATGACGGAAGGAAGAGCGTTCTTCCAGTTGAACTTGGGAGGTTGAAACATGGCGCGCTACGAATTCGTGAAGGGTTTGCCTGTCATCACGATGGCAGAGGGCAAACAAATTGGCAAGGTTGACGACCTGGTCGTTGACCCTGAGCGCAAGGCGGTGAGGTGGCTGCGCGTTCGCAGCGGCGGGATGGGGATGCTGGGTGGCGAGCGGCTGTGGATATCGGCCGACGCCGTGCATGGCGTAGGTGAAGATGCCATTACGATCAATGCAGAAGCTGACGCTCGAACTCCCGCCGACGCGCCCGAAGCCCTCGCTTTGGTCAAAGCCAAGCGCGAGGTCATTGGCAACAAAGTGATGACTGAGAGCGGGGAGCGCTTGGGCGAGGTTCGTGATTACGAATTCGACCCGGAGACTTTCGCCTTGACCTCCCTGTCTGTCCCGCCAGGCATGAACGTCGTTGGCGAGATTCTGACGATCCCAGGCGATAAGGTGCTCGCCATCGGGGAAGACGTGCTCGTTGTCGCCGCCGACTCGGTGAAGCGATTGCTGGGGACGGCGGACCTCGTGAACCACCCGACCGTAGGGGCGCCGGGGGACTGACATATGAAAGCGCGCCGTGCCAGGGCAGGCGGGTGAAGAAGATGACTCGATGGCAAGAAAAAACCGTTCAATTGGCAGCATCAAGCGTTCGTGTCTTGATTGTTGATGACCATGCCATCGTGCGCAAGGGAATTCGCGCCCTGCTCTCTGAAGCCGGTGGCTTCGAGGTGGTGGCTGAAGCGGACAATGGCCAGGCAGCCGTGCTACGTGCGCAGGAGAGCCAGCCTGACGTCATCTTGATGGACCTGCTGATGCCTGGCATGGACGGCATCGAGGCGACGCGTCAAATCATCAGTCATCAGCCACAGACACGCATCCTCGTGCTGACCAGCTTTGCGGCCGACAACAAGGTTTTCCCCGCGATCAAAGCAGGGGCCTTGGGGTACCTGCTCAAAGATTCCTCTCCTAGCGAACTCATACGGGCCATCCGCCAGGTACATCACGGCGAGCCATCGCTCCATCCGACCATCGCCCGCAAGTTGTTGCAGGAGATTGCGCGCCCAACCGAGCTGCAGTCCACGCCCGAAGCGCTCACGGCGCGCGAAGTGATGGTGCTTCAGTTGATTGCCCAGGGGTTAAGCAACCAGGAGATTGCCGATCGAGTCGCAACCAGTGAGTCCACCGTACGTGCCCATGTGAGCCGCATCCTCGCCAAACTGCATCTGGCCAGCCGCACCCAGGCTGCGCTCTACGCAGTGCGGGAAGGGTTGATGAATGAGGGCGAGACAAGCGCTGAAGGGGAGTAGCGGCGGGTTGTCGCGCGCCCCCACATCTGCTGCGGTAATAGACTGCAAGCGGGAATGGACCTCGCTTTTTCGCCCGAGGAAACAGGCGTCATTCGTGCCCGCTTGCAGTATGAGTTAGTGGGCGTTCATTGTTACGTATAGTCAAAGGAGGGTATTTGATGCTGTCCATCCCATTACATGACAACCTGGTTTTCCACGACACGGACCCGTATGCTGAACCTCTTTTCGTTGACAAAAGGAGCCGCATTTTGCGCTTTGCGCTCAAGCCCGGCCAGTCAGTTCGAGAGCACGTGGCCCCTCACTCGCCCGTGACTGTTGTAGTTCTTCAAGGGATCGGACTGTTTTCGGGCGCCGATAATCAGGAACAACGTTTTGGACCCGGCACTCTATTAGTTTTCGACGCCGGCGAGGTCCATGCGATGCGTGCAGACGATGAAAAGTTGGTTTTTGTGGCAGTTCTCCACGGCGCGCCCGCAGCGCAGTAAATGTGGAACCTGTCCACCAAACACCGTACATCAAACGTATCAAGGGCTGTCCTTGGGGGCCATGTTTTTGCTACGAAAAACCTGGCGTTTGCGCTGACGCCAGGGTCGCCCCCTTATGGTATGCTAGGAATAGCAGGAAGAGCGAGCCGCCAGATTGTTGGCGGAGACAGCCTTCTCTATTGGAGGGTACATGAGGACAATTGTCAGATAGATCTGTTTGATAGGTAGTTCACCATTTCACCCATCTGGAGGGATGTAATGTTTACCCACATTAAGAATGCCGCTCACGACGTGAAGGACAAGGTCGAGGATGTTGTTCAGGACGTGAAGGACAAGGTCGAGGATGTTGTTCAGGATGTGAAGGACAAGGTCCAGGGTGTCACACATGACGCCAAGCACGACGCCACAGAGGCCATGCACGACGCCACAGAGGCCATGCACGACGCCACA
>JAYRVL010000669.1:0-1503 GCA_041918575.1 Anaerolineae bacterium
CACCTAAATACGCAGTAACTTGCAGCCGGCGCTGCGGCGCGTTGTCGCATATAATCCGGCCGCGTATCAAGAGCATAAAATATATCCAAAGTAGCACTTATACGAGCATGAATCCCGCTTTTCGCCGCCAGATCGCCGCTTGGCTGTTCATTTGCTCCTCGCTGGTCTTCGCCACCCTGGTGGTCGGCGGGGTGACGCGCCTGACCCATTCCGGCCTGTCGATCGTCGAATGGCAGCCCCTGCTCGGCGCCCTGCCGCCCCTGTCTCAAGCCGACTGGCTGGAAGTCTTTGAAAAATATAAGTTGACCCCGGAATTCCAGCAGGTCAATCACCGCATGACCCTGGACGAGTTCAAGGGCATCTTCTGGTGGGAATATTTCCATCGGGTCCTGGGACGGACCATCGGCCTGGTGTTTTTCCTGCCCTTCCTGTATTTCCTGCTGCGCGGCCGGGTCGAGCGGCCGCTGGTGCCCAAGCTGGCGGGCATCTTCCTCCTGGGCGGCCTGCAGGGCGCCATGGGCTGGTACATGGTGAAAAGCGGCCTGGTGGACGACCCGCGCGTCAGCCAGTACCGGCTGACCGCCCACCTGTCCCTGGCCTTCCTGATCTTCGTGGCCATGGTGTGGGTGGCGCTCGGCCTGCTGGCCGAACGCGGCGGCAGGATGGTGAACGGGACCGTGCTCGGCCTGCGCCGCTTCGGCTTCTGGCTGACCCTGCTGGTGCTCTACATGGTGGTGACGGGCGGCTTCGTCGCCGGCATCCGCGCCGGCAAGGCCTACAACACCTTTCCGCTCATGAACGGCCATCTCGTGCCGCCGGAAATCTGGCTGCCGGAGCTGGGCTGGCTGAACTTGTTCAACAACATGGCCACGGTGCAGTTCGACCACCGCCTCGGCGCCTGGCTGCTGGCCTTCCTGGTGCCGTGGTTCTGGCTGCGCCTGCAGCGCTCGGCGGCGAGTGCGCGCGCCAAGCTCTCGGGCCATGCGCTGCTGCTGGCGCTGGCCGCCCAGATCGCGCTGGGCATCGCCACCCTGCTGACCTTCGTGCCCGAGCCGGTGATCGCCCTGGCGGCGGCGCATCAGGGCGGCGCCATGCTGCTGCTGGGCATCCTGCTGTGGGTGAACCACGAGCTGCGCGTGGCGCCCATGCAAAGAGGCTTCTGATGCGCCGTGAGCGGCAGGTGCGGGCGCTGGCGCTTGCGACCTGCCTGCTCGGCCTCGGGGTGGTCGGCGTCAGCGCCTTCCTGCGCCTGTCCGGCGCTGGCCTGGGCTGCGCCGACTGGCCGGGCTGCTACGGCCAAGTCCTGGCCGGCGTCCCGTCCCCCGCCCCCTGGGCGGGCGCGCGCCTCCTGCACCGCATCGTCGCCACCTCGGCCTTGCTGATGGGCGTGCTGCTGGCCTGGCGCTGCTGGCGGCCCCAGCCGCTGCAGCCGGCGGCGCGCTATGCCAGCCTGCTGCTGGCACTGATGCTGTTCCTGTCCGTCGTCGGCGTGTGGAGCGCCGA
>JAYRVL010000670.1:0-2107 GCA_041918575.1 Anaerolineae bacterium
CCGCCTTCCACGAAACCCGATCTCTGATCTCTGATCCCTGATCTCTGTTCTTAGACCGGAGATCGGAGATCAGTAGACCTGGTGGGTGAGGACGCCGCCGTCAACGGTGAGGCTGGCGCCGGTGATCCAGCGGGCCGCGGGCGAGGCGAGGAAAAGGCAGGCGTCGGCCACGTCCTCCGGCATGCCCAGGCAGCCGAGCGGCGCCGCGGCCAGGTAGCGGTTGACGCCGTCCGGCCAGTCGCGCTCCAGGCCCTCGCGCCAGATCAGGCCCGGGGCCACCGCGTTGACGCGAATGCCGTGACGCCCCAGCTCTGCTGCGGCTGAACGGGTGAGCATGAAAATGCCGGCTTTGGCCGCGCTGTAGTGGCTGTGATTGGGCGCCGGATTCTCCGCTTCGATGGAGGTGATGTTGACGATGGCGCCGCCGCTGCCCTGTTCGATCATCTGGCGGGCGACTGCCTGCGTACACAGGAAGGCGCTGCGCAGGTTGGCGGCGATGACCGCATCCCATTCCGTGGCCGCCATCGTGAGCAGGCCGGCGAGAGGGTAAAGGCCCGCGTTGTTGATGAGCATATCCACGCGGCCGAAGTGCGCGACGGCCTGCGTCACCAGGCGAGTCACCTCGTCCGGTTGGGTCAGGTCGGCCGGCAGGGCCAGCGCCTCGCCGCCCAGGGCCTCGATGCGTTCGACTACCGCCTGGCTGCCGGCGCGGCTGGCATTGAAATGAACGATGACTTTGGCGCCGGCCTGGGCAAAACGAACCGCCAGGCCCTGGCCCAGGCCGCTGCCGCTGCCGGTGATGAGCGCCACCCGGCCGGTCAGATCGAACAGTGCGGAAGGATGAGGAATGTCCATGCGATCTCCCTTGACTGGCCTGAAATCAGGCGGTTGTCAGCGCGGCGATGAGCGCGGCCTGCTCAGGATAATCGGCCAACAGCGCGGCGCGTGCGCCCAGTTCGAATTCATCCTGCTCATAGGCCGGGGTCATGGTGGTGCCCAGCAGCGCCAGGCGGCCGCCCGGGCGCACCCGTGAACCTTGCCAGGCGCCGGCCGGCGCCACAAACTGCACGTGCTGGCCGGCCTCCAGATCATGCCCCAGGATGACTATCTGACTGTCGCCGTTTGGATGCAGCAGCAGCATCTCGACCGGGTCGCCCAGGTAGAAATGATAGACTTCATCGGTCAGCAGGCGATGCAGAGCCGAGAAGTGGTCGTCATACAACAGGAAGTAGATGACGCTTGCCAGCGCACGCGGCCCGCGATCGCGCGCCGGCGCGGCCTTCTGCGCAGCAACGTCTGAGGCGGTGAAGGTGCGGCGGAAGAATCCACCTTCGATGGGCAGGGGCTTCAGGTCGAGAAGTTCGATCAGTTGTTGGGCGGTCAGCATGTGGCGCGTGCTCTCACGGTTCGATGTCGTACAGCACGGTCAGGAGGCGGGCCGACTCGGCTTGCAGCAGTGTGGAAACCTCTCGCGCGGCGCGGGCCAGCCAGGGCAAGTCGTTTCCGCGCAGGGTGTACGTCTGCCGGATGTGCGCGGCCAGCAGCTGCTCGGTCGGCAGCTCGCCCTGCGCGGCCAGCAGCAATCGGAAGTAGGTCATCTGTTCGCTGAACGCGGTGAGCGTCGGCAGGTCGCAGGGCAGCACAGAGTAGTGCAGCGGCGGCGGCTGGCTGGGCAGATGACGGCGCAGCCGGCCCAGGGCGTCCCGATAGCCGACCAGGAGCGCGCTGAACTCGGTGCGTAGGGTCTTGACGAGCTGTGGGTGCTGCTGGTAAATGGCGCTATCGAATGTATCTTCCGTGCTGCGGCGCACGACCCGGCGCCCAGGGTCCAACCCGCCGGTGTTGCCAAAGCTGACCACGGCGTAGATGGGCTGGCCGGTTGTGGGCTGCACGTAGACCAGGCTGCCCAAGGGCGGCGGCTGGTGCAAGGTGTAGCTTTCGGCCACGAAGCTGCTGGTATTGGTGGCGATGATCTCGCCGCAACGATCGGTCATGCGCTCTCCATCTGTATCGGCTCAGCGCTCTCCATCTGTAACTGCTCAGCGCTCTCCATCTGTAACTGCTCAGCGCTCTCCATCTGTAACTGCTCAGCGCTCTCCATCTGTAA
>JAYRVL010000671.1:0-1821 GCA_041918575.1 Anaerolineae bacterium
ATTCATTCGGCGGCGACAAGGCCAGTCGGCGCAGGCCGACATGGCGGCGGGAACGCCCCTTCGCCCCGAATTCATTCGGCGGCGCTCCCCCATCACAACAACCCGACTTTTGTCGGCGACACGGCCGACCTCCCATGCTATGCTCTGACATCCCCTGCTCTCATCTCGATGAGTCAGAAGCAAGGAGAGTTGACATGACCCATGTACTGGTTCCCCATTGGCAGGAAAAGGTGATATTCTCGCCGGCCGGCCCACAGCCGCAGGTTGTGGCCGAGAGCGCCAAGTTCAAAACGATCATGGCCGGGCTGGAGCCTGGGCAGAAGATTCCCCCGCATCCAGAGGCAACCGCCATCTACCACTTCCTTGAAGGCAGCGGCTGGATGCAGGTGGACGATGAGCGTTTCGCGGTCGCGGCAGGCGCTACGGTTTTCACCCCGGAAGGCGCCCGGCGCGGGATCGAAGCCGACAGTCGGTTGGCCTTTCTGGCAACACGAATCGCGTAATCCATCAAGTAACTACAGGAGTCCTGGAATGCCAACCAATCTTCACCCTCTTTTCGTTCATTTCCCCATCGCGCTGTTGCTCAGCAGTGTGGCCCTGAGTTGGGCCGGCCGGCTGTGGCAAGGCAAGAACTTCGATCAGGCGGCGTGGTACACCCTGCTGCTCGGCCTGGCCGGCACGGTTGTCACGCTCATCACAGGGCTAATGGCGGCGCAGAGCGTCCCCGCGGACAGTCCGGCGCTCGCCACCTTGAACACCCACAGACTATTGGGAATTGCCACGTTCGTGATCTTCGGCATGCAAGCCATCTGTGCGTATCGCAGCAAGGGCGTTTACAGTCCGGCCAAGCGCATCTTGCACACGGTGATTCAACTGATCGGCGTCGCCCTGATCGTCGCGGTTGGTTTGTTTGGCGGTGAATTGGTCTACACATTCGGCGTCGGCATGGCGGCCGTCGCACCCTGAGGTTGAACATGAAACGAAATTCATTGTCTTGGCTCCCCCTGCTGTCGGCGTTGAGTTTGCTGCTGCTGCTGGCGGCGTGCGGCGCACCCACGCCCCAGGTCGCTTCGACGCCAGGCAACAGCGGCGGCATGGGCATGGGCATGGGCATGGGCGCCGCCAGCGGCATGATGGAGCGCCACCGCGCCCAGGTTCCGGCGCCGTATGGCGGGCTTTCCAGCCCGGTGAAGGCTGATGCGGAATCGCTGGCGCGCGGCGCGGTTGTTTTTACGGCCAACTGCGCC
This sequence comes from Anaerolineae bacterium, assembly GCA_041918575.1. Classification (GTDB taxonomy): domain Bacteria; phylum Chloroflexota; class Anaerolineae; order SSC4; family Amarolineaceae; genus Amarolinea. The sequence continues at coordinate 1,248 of JAYRVL010000671.1, forward strand.
ACCTGTCATGGCGACGGCGGCATGGGCGATGGCCCGGCCGGCGCCAGCCTGAACCCTGCGCCCGCGGCCGTGGCTCACACCAGTCAGATGATGGGCGATGACTATCTGTTCTGGCGCATTAGCGAAGGCGGCGTCTCGTTTACCACGGCCATGCCGGTTTGGAAAGAGGCGTTGACTGAGCAGCAGCGCTGGGATGTGATCAACTACGTGCGCGCCCTGGGCCGCGGCGATGTGACGCCGGGCCAGGCAGTGGGCGGCGCTGCCTACGATCCACAGGCCGAGGCCGCTCGCCGCGCCGAAGTTCTGGCGCAGTCCGTGGCCAAAGGGCTGATTACGCAGGCGCAAGCAGACAATTTCGCCGCGGTGCATGACGCGCTGGAAGCACACATGGCTTCCGACACGCACGAAGCGGGCAACGGCAATCCGGCTGAACGCCAGGCCGCGGTGCTGGCCGAACTGGTGCAGGCCGGCGTGATTACCCAGGCCCAGGCCGACATGTTCAGCACGACGCACGATCTGCTGCACACAGCCGGCTTGATCGAATAGCCGCACAGGAGAGACTTCATGTTGAATC
>JAYRVL010000672.1:0-5683 GCA_041918575.1 Anaerolineae bacterium
CTGACAGCCGCGGGCCTCGATCCGAACAGCGTTGATCCGCAGCAGTTCGCCCTGCACAATCGAGGCGAGGACATCGCTCTCTACGTGGCCGGCGAGATGGATGGCAGCTTCGACCCCAGCGACTACCTCGAATTCTACGGCCAGGGCTGGAACACCAATTACACCAACACCAACGTCTACTGGCTCGATGTAGATGGCCCGGCCGGCCCGCGCATGACCGCACGCGATGTCACCCCAAACAACGCGCCAACGCCGGCCAGTTTTCGCGCCACCTCCCGCCACGAAGAGCAAGTGTGGCGCTGGACCCAGCACCTGCAGAACAACAAAACCTGGTGGTGGCAAAAATACACCCTGTACGACAACGCCACCGCCACCCAGGTGACGGCCACCCTCGCGATTCCCCTACCCGGCGTCGCGCCCCAGGGTCAACCGGTGGGCGTGCGTGTGGCCATGGCCTCGAACACCGACTACCCGCAGTACCCCGACCATCACGTGCGCGCCTATCTCAACGACACTTCGACGCCGCTGGATGAGCGCCAGTGGAACGGCCGCGAACCGATCGAACTGGCCGGAACCGCCGCGGGCGCCATGCTCGCCGATACCAATACCCTCTTTCTGCGAGCCGTCTTCGATATGGGCACACCCTACGCCTATGACATCTACTACCTCGATTGGGTCGAGATTACCTACGATCGTCTGTATGCCGCGCACAATGGTGAGCTTTATTTTAGCGCCGATGCCGCCAACACCTGGCGCTTCAACGTGGACGGCTTCACAACCCTGGCCCGCGCCTTCGATGTGAGCAATCCCCGCAATCCGGTCCGCCTCCTCAACAGCCAGATGAACAGCGGTCAGCTCATTCTACAAGATTACGCCGGCCCCGGCGCCCGTTTCCTTGCCGTGGGCGACAACGCCCTGCGCACCCCGGTCGCCATTCAGCGTTACACCGCGCCCGCGCTCGATCTTTTCGACACGAGCCAGCGCGCCGATTACCTGGTCATTTCACACGCCGATTTCATGCAGGCGGTGCAGCCGCTGGTGCAGTTCCGCACCGGCCAGGGCATGACGACCACGGTCGTTGATGTGGCCTGGCTCTACGACCAATTCAACGCCGGCATCCTCGACCCGCAGGCCATCAAGAACTTCATTGACTACGCCTACCATCAGTGGGCCGGCCCGGCGCCCAGCTTTGTTCTTCTCGTGGGCGACGCCAACTTCAACCCGATGGCATACAACCCCGCCTACTATGGCGCCTGGGAACGCACCTACCTGCCGACCTTCAACCTGGTCATTGATCCCTACACCGGCGAAGTGGCGGTTGACAACGAGCTCGTCACCGTCAGCGGCAATGACATCCTGCCCGATCTCTTCATCGGCCGCATGCCCGCGCAAAGCGCAGCCAGCGTCAGCGCGATGGTCAACAAAACGATCGAGTACGAACGCGTCACCCCGCCGGGCGACTGGCGCCAGCGCACCCTGTTCGTAGCCGACAACTACCTCAACGCCAACGGCGCGCCCGACCCGGCCGGCAATTTCGAAGCGGTCATCCAGGGCGTCATCGCCGAAACCATTCCCGACTGGTACGCCATTGACCGCGTCTACTACGATCCCAGCCCGAATCGCCCGCCTGACGCCTGGCGCTACCCCACCACCAACGAGGCTCGCGATGCCGTCGCCGCGGCCATCAACAACGGCGCGCTCTTCACCAACTACGTCGGCCATGCCACCATTGACAAATGGGCCGAGAATGTCTGGACCACCGGCGATATTCCCCTGCTCAATAACCTGGATCGGCTCACGATTGCCGTCTCCATGGACTGCCTGGATGGCTACTTCGACTGGCCCAACCGACCCAGCCTGGCCGAAACGATGCTGGCCTACGCCAACGGCGGCACCGTGGCCCATTGGGCGCCCACCGGCCTGGGCGTTGCCACCGGTCACGACGTGCTGCACAAAGGCTTCTACGAGGCCATCAACGGCGCTGGCGTTGATTTCTTTGGCGCCGCAGTCACCGCCGGCCGCCTGCGTCTGGCCGCCATCGGCGCCTTCCCCGACCTGGTGCAGAGCTTCATGATGTTCGGCGACCCGGCCCTGCGTTTCGCAGCGCCTACTTCGCCGCAAGAACTGGCGATCAAACTCGAACTCACATCGGGCGGCGTGGCCGGTTTGGGCGCCTCGGTCACCTATCGGATCAGCTACGCCAACAACGGCAGCGTTGCCGCCAATGACGCCGTGCTGGACTTCCCCCTGCCTGCGGGCCTGACCGGTGTCAACTACACCTTCAGCGGGCCAACCATCACCCCGCGCGGCAGCGCCGCCTACGCCTGGAACATCGCCTCCATCCCCATCGGCGCCACCGGCGTCATCACCGTGCAGGCGCAGGTCAACCCAACGCTGACTGCCAGCCAAACCCCCCTCATCGCCACGGCCTCGCTGCGCAACCGCTGGACCGAGCCGGACATCAGCAATAACCGCGCCACTGTGCGCCTGAATGTGCTCCTGGCCGACCGCTTCGAGACAGATGACACCCAGGCCGCCGCCACGGCCCTGCCCGCGATCGGCCTGCCCACGCGCCACACCCTGCACACCAACGCCGACGTGGACTGGATCTGGTTCGATGCGCAGGCCAACCAGCGCTTCTTTCTGCATACCGGCCCGCTGACCGCCAATGGCGACACGGCGCTCACCCTTTTTGCGGCCAATGGCAACGAACTGGCTCAGAACAACGACTTTGCGCCGGGCGTGCGCTGGTCCGGTTTGCTGTGGACCGCGCCGGCCGTTGGGCGCTATTATCTTCGTGTGACCGCACAGGGCGCTCCTGACCCCTTTGCGTATGATGTGACAGTAGATTGGCAAACTCGAGTCTTTTTACCCTGGACGCACAAATAACTCACGAGACGAACGGCGATCACCAATGATGCCAGACTCCACACACACTCGCGCCCTGGCGCTCGACCTGCTGCGCGATCATCTCGCCCATGATGGTCAACTGCGCTTCGAGGTTGTCGGCGCTTGCATGGCGCCTTTGATCGAAATTGGAGATGAGGTAGAATTACAGGCCGCCCGCCCGGCCGATCTACGCGTGGGCGACATTCTCTTGTTCGACGAGAGCGGCCAATTCTACACCCATCGTCTGCTGGCCGCCCCCGCGCCCGATGTGAACACCTGGCGGCTGCATACACGGGGTGATCGCTCACCCTGGCGCGATCATCCCTGGGACGCCAACCAACTGATCGGCCGGGTCATCACGGTCTACAAACCCGATGGTCATCAGTTGAGCCTGACGGCCGGCTACTGGCCCTTGTTCAATTGGGTGGTCGGACATCTGTCGCACCTGGAAATCGGCCTGCTGGCCCGCGCCGAGCGCCTGCGCCAGCGCCTGTTCGGCGCCCGCACCACCCCCTTCGGCGCGTGGCTGCGCCGCTTCCTGGCCGCCCCAGGGCGGATCATGGTTCATTTACTGGCGCGACGATCGTGAAATATCCACCTTGAGGTCTAATCTACCGCATATGAATCATCGCATCCATGGGTCTGTGACCCGCCCCGCCGCGTCGTGGCTGCTCTTTGCGCTGTTCGCGGTCACGCTCAACGCCGGCGCCGCCCTGGCCGCCGCGGCCGAGCCAACCAGCGTTACCTTGTCCGCCGCGGCCGAGCCAACCAGCGTTACCTTGTCCTCCTTCACCGCCGAAACGCAGGGCAACACCATCTTTGTCCGCTGGGTAACCGAAACCGAACTAGAGGTCTACAACTTCATCCTCTACCGCGGCGCTTCGCCGCAGCCGGTCGAACCGTTCGTCACCGTGTGCCAGCAGTCGCCCCAGGGCAGCAACATCAGCGGCGCAACCTACACCTGCACCGATGACAAACCTGGCCTCACCCCGGGCCAGGCCTACTACTACTGGCTGTACGAGTACAACGCCAATGGTCAGCCTACCGTTTATCCGGCCAGCACCAATCCAACCTACTTCCAGGGCACGCCCACAGCCACCCCCACCGTGCCTGCGGATGCCACCAACACGCCAACGCCCACAGTGACGCCGACCTCGGAGTTTACCCCCACTTCCACCCCCACCCCCACCATCACCGCCACGCGCATCCCCACCCAAGCGGTGACGAACACGCCAACCACCCCGCCCACCAACACCCCGACAGCCGTCGCGGCAACCAACACGCCAACTACCCCGCCCACCAACACCCCGATCATCCCGCCCACCAGCACGCCGACTGCCGCGCCGGGCGCGACCAACACGCCGGCCGCCAATGCCACCGCCACGCCCACCGCCGCCGCAAGCGCCACACCGCCGGGTCAGGGTACCTTCACCCCCACGGCAATCATCCCTGCGGGGGACGCCACCGCCACGCCCACCCCGGCCGTCAGCCCGACCGACGTAATTTCTACCACAGCCACCCTGACCGTTGAACCGCCAACACCAGGCCCAACCGATGGCGCCAGCCTGACCCCGTCGGTTGGCGCCGCCACACGCCTGCCTCCCCGCGTGCGGCCGGATGCCACGGCCCCCCCCGCCGCGGCCGGTGTGACGCGCAACACGGCCGCTACCGGCCTGCTCCTGTGCCTGGGCGGCGGCGCCATCGTGGGCGCTGGTCTCCTGGCCGTTGTCGGCTTTGTCCTTTGGCGTCGCCAGCCCGGCAGCAGGAATGATTCATCGTCATGACACCTCATTCACGGCTCAAAAAATACGCCCTCGCCCCGGCTCTGCTGTTGACAGCCGCGCTGCTCCTGCTGGCCTGCAATCAACCGGCGCCGCCGGTCGCCAGCACCGGCATCTACAAGATCCAGGTTGCACAGGACGGAGCCTACCGTTTGACCCGCGACCAGCTCCCCGGCCTGACTGCCGAGGAGTTCAGCGCCGATCGCCTGCTGCTCACGCGCAACGACCAACCGACGCCATTCACGATAGTGGGCGAGGGGGACGAGCAGGCGCTCGTTTTCTACGGGCAAACGCTGGCGGATGATTACGCGGCCTATGAGGTCTACTGGCTGCGCGTGCTGCCGGCTGAGTCTGAACAGCCCAGCGGCCCGCAGATCGGCTCCCGTGCGGTGCAGGCCATGGCCGCGACGCCGGTCACGGCCACCCTGGCCACCGTGCGCGTCGAACAGGACCTGGTTTACGTGCCCAAAGGCCCGCCGACCGGCGAGCACTGGCACTGGCAGCCGTTACGCGCGCCCATCACCGCCACCGTCGCCATCACCCTCGATCAGTTCGTGGACATTTCCAGCACCCTGCGCGTGGCGGTGTGGGCCAACACGCAAACCCCCACCAACCCCGATCATCACATGCGCCTGCTCGTCAATGAACAGCAGGTGGTGGATGAAGCCTGGGACGGCGCCGGGCGCCACATCATCAGCGCCACCGTCCCCTCCGGCCTGCTGCATGAAGGCCCCAACGCGGTCACGATAGTCGCGCCAGGCGATACCGGTTCGGTGGTTGACAGCTCAGTGCTCGATTGGATCGAAATCAGCCATCAGCGCCGCATCAAGGCCAACGATGATCGCGTGGCCTGGCAGGCGGAGATTGGCCAGGCCGATTTCAAGCTGACCGGTTTCAGCACCGACAACCTGCTCCTGTGGGATGTCAGCGATCCGACCGCGCCGCTGCTGCTGACGGGCTTCACCACCGCGGCCAATGAGGATGGTTTTGCGCTGCGGTTTCATGATGACGGC
>JAYRVL010000673.1:0-6175 GCA_041918575.1 Anaerolineae bacterium
GCTGCGCGAGTGGGTGGACGAACGGCTGGATCTGCCGGCGAACGCAATGAAGTAGAACGCAATGAAGTAGACGCATCCCACGCGTTGCCTGGTTTCACAAGGCAGAGAAGTTGTGCCTGCTGGTTGCGCCTTCCTCCCTATCCCTTGCCGCCAGCAAACGTCTCACCCATGGGCCGAACTGGCCCGTGGGCCGGATAGATGCGGGTGGCGCCGCGGCGACGCAGCATCTGCCAGGTCCCCAGGGCCACGGGGTTGTCGAAGGCGTAGCCCTCCGGCGGAAGATCGCCCGTGAAGACAGAGCCGCTGTCGAGAAGCAGCGAGACGCAGTGATCCGAGTGACCAGGCGTATGCACGATTTCGCCGGCGATACCGATCTGGCTGAGCAACCGTCGGCTCTCACCAAACGAGATGACGACGTTGCCGTGCGGCGTGATCTCTACGTAGCGATCCGTCGGCTTGGTCCAGGTCTTCATCAGCGGAATGGCATCCACCTGGACATCGAGCACGAGGAGAGGAATGCCCTCGGCCTTCATCTCCTCGGCCAGGCCCGCGTGGTCAATGTGATAGTGGGTGGCCAGCGCGTAGCGAATTTCCGCCAGGGGCACCCCCATGCGCTTGAGATTCGCCTTCATGATTCCAAGCGTGCCCGGCCAGCCGATGTCAACCAACAGCCGCGACGCGCCCGCGCTGACCACCCAGTAGTTGGTTGAACGATAACCAACGTTGACAATCGAGATGGATATGGCGCTAATTCTACACCACATCCTTCTGCCTCTGGAAGAAAACGATGGCCGCCACCAACACGGCCATGACGATGGTCATCGCCAGCCAACGTGAGCCGACACTGCCCTTGAACGCGCGTCCGTAGTTGTCGAAGATGTTCTTGAGCATCCCTTCCGCGCCTTTGACCGCGCGCTGACGCTCGCGCTCCCAATCGGCCTTCTGATCGCCCCAGGTCTCCATCGCAGCCGCGTACTCGTCGCCCTGCTGTTGACGGGCATCCTGGTACTCATTGCCCTGCGCCTCACGCTGCGCCTGGTACTCATCGCCCTGCACCTGACGGCGGTCCTGGTACTTGCGCCCCTGCTCACGGCTGTCATCCATGTACGCGTCCAGGTTGCGTGGATCGCTCGGCTGGGGCAGCGGCGTCGGTGACGGGTAGGGCGTCGGCGACGGGTAGGGCGTGGGCGACGGGTAGGGCGTGGGCGAGACCGGTTTCTGCGGCTCGACCGCGGCCAACTGCGTGCGGGCCTTGTCATCGTAGAAATCGGCGCTCTGAATGCCGGGGAACGTGCCGCAGGTGTCGAAAATCGTCGCGCCCATGCAGGAGCAGCCCAGGGCCAACTTCTCCTCATCGCTCTGATTGAGCACCGTGTTCCAACCGGTTTCGCCGTCCTCATCGTACTTGGGCCGGTCATCCCAGCAGGGGTCGTCCACCAGCGGTTTGCCAAACTCGGTGATGTTGACCAACGCCTCGAAGGCCCAGCGCGTGGAGGCGATCACGCTAATCTGTTCGCCGCCGGGGATCAGGTCGAGCGGCAGCAACGCGCCGGCGAAGAGAAACTGCGGCACCAGCACCACGATGACCAGCAGCAGCGCCACGTTCAGATTGGGCGCGGCGGCCGAAATCGCCAGGCCGAAGAGGTAGCCCGACAGCGTGCCGATGAACAACGTGATGTAGACCGCCACGTACGCGCCTGTGCCCGGCAAGTCGGGATGAACGAAGATCAACTCGAAAACGAGAAAAACGAGCGCCTGATAGAGCGCCAGGATCAATCCGATCCAGACTTTGGACAGGATGTAGGGGCCGACCTGCAGACCAACCGTGCGCTCGCGCTTGTAGATGTCGGTCTCTTTGACGATTTGCAGCACAGAGCTGAGCGCGCCGACCAGGATGGTGATCAGGCCCATCATGAAGAGCATGGTGATGATCTTGCCCGGATCACCCTTGACCGGGTCGAACAGGTCCCGCCCCCACATGAAGTCCATCAGGCCGATGCCGGGCGCCAGCAGGAGCATCAGCGCCAGGCTGAGGCGGTCGCGCATCAGGATGTTGAGATTGCGCGAGGAGAGGATCGCCAACTGGCGCAGGGCGTTGACGCGCTTGATCGCGCCGCTGCTCACGCGGCGGGCGATGGTGTCCGGCCCCACATTGACCGCGGCCGCGCGCCGATTGCGCAGCCGCTCGACCACGTAGCTTTGGTACGCAGACGACTGCTTGTAACGCTCGGCCCAGTCGGTCGGCTTGCCGCGCTTTTCATCCTCCAGCACGATGTAGATGCTGTCGAACTCCATGTCCTTTTCGCGGCGCTCCTGCTCGGTGCGGTAGCGGTCGAAATAGAGCAGGGCCTCTTCGGGCGGGCCGTAGAAGGCTACATGGCCGCCCCGCACGATGAAGATCACCTTGTCGCACATCATCACGTTCTTGGTGGCGTGGGTGATGAGCACAATCGTGCGCCCCTGGTCCGCCAGCCGGCGCAACAGCTTCATCATGTTGTATTCGGTGCCGGGGTCCAGGCCGGAGGTCGGCTCGTCCAGGTAGAACAGCCGCGGCTTGGTCAGCAGCTCCACGCCAATGGAGACGCGCTTGAGCTGCCCGCCGGAGAGCTTGTGAATCGGCAGGTCCTTGCGTTCGGTCAGGTCCAGGTCTTCGAGCACCTCTGTGATGCGCTGATGGCGCTCGGCCGGGCTGGTGTCCGCGGGCATACGCAGTTGCGCCACATAGTCGAGCGCGGCGTAAACCGACAGCTCGGCATGCACGATGTCCTTCTGTGGCACATAGCCTAACTCGTTGCGGAAGAGATCGAAGTTCTTGTACAAGTCAATGTCATTGACGAAGACCGCGCCGTGCGTGGCCGGGTTGAAACCGGTCAACGCGTTCATCAGGGTGGACTTGCCCGCGCCGGAAAGGCCAACCAGGGCCACGAATTCCTGCGGCGCGATGGACAGCGAGATGTCCTGCAGCAGGTTCTTGTCTTTGGAAACCCACTTCTGCAGGTGCAGCACATCCAGCCGCATACCCCGGTCTTCCATCTGGCGGATGTTGCCCTCGCGCAGGTCCAGGCGGAAGGGGCCGATCTGGATTTCGTCGTCATCTTTCAACCAGCTCTCGCGGTCAATGCGCCGGTTGCCCACGAAAACACCGTTGGAGCTTTTCAGGTCATGGATGCGATAGCGCCCCACGCCCATGCGCTCGATCATGGCATGATAACGGCTGACCTGCGGATGATCCAGGACGATCTGATTGTCTTTGGCGCGACCGATGCGCACCGGCTGGTCGTCGGTGGGCAAGGCCACCACCTGCGCGGGCGGCGGCGTGGTTGCCTGCGCCGCGGCGGGGGCGCTCATGAAGCCGATTGCGCTGCGGTACTGAATGGCAACCTGGTCGGTGACGTAGAGCACGTCGCCGTCCATCAGCGCCTTCTGCGACGCCCGCTGCCCCTCGAAGGTCAGGCCGTTGGAACTGCCCAGGTCGCTGATGGTGAACGTGCTGCCGACCTGCTGCAAGCGCGCATGATGCCCGGAGATGACCGCCGCGCTGAGGACGATGTCGTTGTCGCTCGCGCGACCCAGCGTCACCATCGCTTTGTCCAGCGGGAACTTCTGCACCTGGCCGGCCGCGTAGACGGCCAGGCCGGGCAGCGGCCGGGCGGACAGACGAATCTTGTCCCCCAGGCTGGGCGGCGCAGGCGCAGTGGCCGGGCGCAGGCTAAACTGAAAGCTGGCAACCTGGAAGACCTGGCCGAACGAAAGCGGGTAGGTCTGCCTGGCCGCCAACGGCTGACCGTTCAGCGTGACGCCCCCGGCCGAGCCGAGGTCTTGCACCTGGAACCCCTGCGCGCTGCACAGCAGGCGTAGGTGATGCCGCGACACCCGCGGATCGTCCAGCAAGATCAAATCGTTCTCGCTGCTGCGGCCGATCGTCAGCGCCGGTTTGGTCAGCGGAACCTCATCGCTCCCACCGCCCACCTGCACCGTCAAAATACCAAAAATCCCTGAAGCATTAGCCATAATTCTCACACCCCATTACGAATGCGCAATGACAATTGGACTCCCTCACCTCTCACGCCTCACGCCCCCACTTCCCGCCTCACGCCCCCGCTTCCCGCCTCACTTTCAACCACAAATCTACCACCTTCCACATATATCTCTGATCTCTGATCTCCGATCTCTGATCTCTGACCTCACCCCTCATTCCATCCCCGCAAACACCAGCCGCAGCAAACCGCCGACGATCAACCCGGCCAGGCCCCCACCCACCAGGTAGATGCCCGGCAGCACGGTGATTTGCACGAGATCGCGCGCATACTGCGTCAGGATGTCCAGCATGCTGACGCCGAAGAGCGACTGTGCGCCGGCCTGGTAATAGTTGTAGGCGTTGAAGGCCAGGATAGCGGCGGTCAACCCGCCCAGGAGCGCCTGCGCCAATCCGGCGGCCAGGCCCCAGCGCCGCGACAGCAGGTCAACCAACAGCAACAGCAGGCCGAACGCGGCGACGCCTATCAACAGGTAGGCGTAGCCGGTCTGCGCGCCGCTGATCGTGCGGTTGAGGACATTGCCCAGCAGCGGCAGCGTGACCGCGAGGCGCAGCCAATCGGCCTGCGCGCCGGCCAGCAACGCGGCCGCGCCGGCCAACGCCAGCAGGCGGCTGAACCAGGTCAAGAGCGTGAGCAGCAGGGACGGCCGCGTGGCGTCCGCCATGTCCGGCGCCGGCGGGGGCGCAGCGGCCGGCGGGGCCGCGGCGGGCGCTTCATCCAGCAGGTGCAGGCGCGTGCTGCCGATGGTGACAATGTCGCCGGGCCGCAGAGAACGCGCCACGTTCGGCGCCAGGCGGCCGCCGCTCATGAAGGTGCCGTTGGTGCTGCCCAAATCCACGATTTGCCAGCGCTCGCCGGCGCGACGCAGCTCGGCATGGCGCCGCGAGGCCTGGCTGTCGGCCAGGATCAGGTCGCAATCCGCGCCGCGGCCCAGGGTCAACACCCCGCGCTGCAACGGAACGCGGCGCTCGCCCATTTCTGCAGATTGAATCACCAGGATCATCGGCCCTACCTCAATGGGGGAAACGTGGGCAGCGAGGGCAGGCCGGTGGGGAAGGATGGCAGCCCCGTGGGAATCGGCGGCAACGAGGGCACACCCGTCGGCAAGGTGACGCTGGGCAGGGTCGGCAGTTGCAGCGTGGGCAGGACCGGGCCGGTCGCATCATCGGCCGTGCGCCGCATGCTGCCGCCCACGAAGAGCACCGCCGCCACCACCAGGGCGATCAAAACCGCGCCAATCACGATGGCAGCCAGCGGCGATGAGCGCCGCGCGGCCGGGCGTGCCCGCGCCACGGGCGGAACGACCGCCGGCCGCGCCGGCGCGGCGGCGAAGGCGAACACGGTGGCGCCCATGGCCATCAGATCGCCCGCGTTCAGCGCCATTTCGCCGCTCAGGCGCTGGCGGTTGAGCAGCGTGCCGTTGGCCGAATCGAGATCAATCACGTACCAGCGGCCCGCGCGCAGTTCCAGGCGGACGTGGTGGCGCGAGGCCAGCGGTTCTGGAAGAACCAGGTCGTTCTCCGGGCTGCGGCCCAGCGTAAAGGGGGAACGCGAAATCGCAAACGTCTGACCGGCCAGCGGCCCCTGTTCGGCGCGCAACTGCGCTACCAATCCAGGCCCGGCCGCCGGCGCTACCGCAAGCTGTGGTAACATCTCAAGCCTCCGGTCACAAATCCAACGCTGAATGCTGAATGCTGAGTTTACTCGATAACGTCGGTCACGTCGAAGCTCAGCTCGCCGATGCCCTTGACGACGAAGCCCATGCCGACCTTGTGCTTGCCGGGGGTCAGGTCGGCGCCTTCCACCAGGATGGTCAGGGTCTTGCCCATCTCCAGGGTGAAGGGCATGTCGTCTGACACATCACTGAACGCGATCTCCAGTCCATCGGGCGGGCGGAAAAAGGTCCGCTCCAGGGGGAAGGCGACGCCATCCAGCGTCACCGGCCGCATCTCGCGGCTGTAACCGGAGCCGAGTTTGTTGGCGATCTCGAAGGCAAAGCCCTGGTCGGTGGCGCGCCGGCTGCCCTTGACATACTGTTGTCTGATAATACACGACGGTACTTTCATTGAAATGAACTCCTCGGAATGAACTCCTCGGAATGAACTCCTCACAAGCAGACTACATGCGCATCATCCTGA
>JAYRVL010000674.1:0-1771 GCA_041918575.1 Anaerolineae bacterium
AGGCGTTGGCCAACGCGGCCGCTACGTGCGCCGACTTTGGCCCGGGTTGGATTCCTGATGGGGTTGCGGGCGCCGGCAGTTTGCGCGCCGATGCTGCGCCGGCGCAGCCTGCCGCCAGCGACTGCCTCGTCCCGTCGGGCGGGGGCTATCGCCGGCTGGAGAACCAGCTCTACCGGGTGGAGATCCACGAGGCTGGCGCGCCCGGGACCGCCACCTACAAATGGTCACGCGACAACGGCAGCATCCTCACGAAGTGGGTCAAGGTTGACGCCACGACGCCGGCCGCGCCAGTCATTACGGTGTCCGATCCGGGCAAAGACGCGGTGCTCGGCTTCGCGGCGGCCGCGTGGGTGGAGATCAGCGACGAAGAGCGCACCTTGCGCAACGAACCCGGTGTGTTGCTCGAAGTCACTGCGGTCAAGGGGGACAGAATCACGCTGAAGAACCCGGCCTCAACGGGGGGGGTGCTGGCAACGGGCACGCGGCCGACCGTACGGCGTTGGGATGGCGTCGGGACGGTTCAGATCGGCGCACCCGAGGCGCCCAAATGGGTGGAACTGGAAGATGGCGTCATGGTGGAGTTTAGCGACGGAACTTATGTGTCGGGCGACTACTGGACGGCGCCAGCCCGCAGCTTGACGGGCCAGGTCGAATGGCCGCGAGGGGCAAGCGGCCCGGTCTTCGAGGGGCGCCATGGGCCTACGCATCACTACGCTTCGCTGGCGCTATTGATCCCCGCGGGGGACACCTGGACGGCGACGGACTGCCGCAAGCTATTCCCGCAGTTGACCGCGTTAACGACCCTGCTGTACGAAGGCGGCGACGGCCAGGAGGCGCTGCCGGGCCAGCCGCTGACCCTGCCGCTGCGCGTACGCGTGGTGAATGGCCAGGCGCCGGTGATCGGCGCGCCGGTGCAATTCGCGCTGATGGCGGGCGGCGGGAGCCTCTCTGCCAATGCGCCGGTGGCTACGATTGCGCCTGATGGCATCGCCGAGTGCATCTGGACGCTGGGCTTAGCCGGTCCGCAGCAGGTCCAGGCCGTGCTGTTGGACGCCGGCGGGAACGCGGCGCCGGGTCAAGTCCTGGACTTCAACGCCAAGGTCAGCGTCGCCAGCCAGGTGGCCTACGACCCGACACAGTGCAACAACCTGGGTGGCGTCAGTACAGTCCAGGAGGCCATTGACAAGCTCTGCGGGCTCCTCGGCGTCGGGCCGCAGGACGAAGTGGTCCACATTGTGGAGGTGCTGGCGCGCGCGGACGGGGGCCCCATCGAGAATGACGGCGATCTGCCGGTCGAACGCCTGCTCGCCGGGATCGAGATCGTCTGCGACCGGGATATTTTCCCGGAAAGCGTCAGCAACCGCGTCGACCCGTTCCAGAACGCTGTCTGCTTCGTGACCATCAACCTGCCCTTTCCCAGCCGGACGCAAAGCCAGGATTGGCGCGCTGCCCCACTCACGGTGTTGGGTTTTCAGACCATCACCCTGGCAGCCGAAGTGAGTTCGGAGGGCAACAACGTCATCCGTTGGCGGCCCACAGAACCTGCAAGTCAGTGGCTGAGGACATCAATGTTCAGTGCCATAGAGGGCAATACTCACGGCCAGATAGGGGCAGTCCTGACGCGGCTCACCCTGAAGGGCAACTTCATCTGGTCGCGTGACACCAATCCGGAGAAGCCCGAGATCTACCTTGATGGAAACACCTTCGGTGCGTTCGTCAATGGCCGCACGGCGGCCAGACTGCCCCGCGGCGACGGGCGTCGCGGCGGGGA
>JAYRVL010000675.1:0-6488 GCA_041918575.1 Anaerolineae bacterium
CGAGTTCTATGACAGGCCGCTACTTTTTGCTTGCCGTAATAAGCAGGGCATCTTGTTCATAGCTGTGCTGGCTGATGAGCTGGCTGATGAGAAGGAAGGATCCAAACCATGAGTGAACGAATCGCCATTGTGATGAGTGGAGGGGGATCGAAGGGCGCGTTTCAGGTGGGCGCGCTCAAACGGCTGTATGAGGCCGGCATTCGTCCGCAGATCGTCTGCGGCACCTCGGTGGGCGCTTTGAACGGGGCCAAGCTGGCCGAAGGCACACCTACGGTGATCGAGGAGATGGAGGGGCTGTGGCGTTCTCTGCAGAAGAACTCCGATGTGATGGCCTGGAGTCCGGAATTCCAGCAGTTGTTTGCCGCGCTGGGCCGCCTGTCCGGCCAGGAGATCAACGACCTGGACGATCTGGAAGCCTTGCAGGGCGGGCTGGAGCAGGCGTTGGTGCGGCGCCTGGCAGTCTTTCTTGGCACTGCGGTGGCGGCGCCGGGTGTCTTCGGCGCGCTGCTGCAGGCCTTGCAGCTCTGGGGCGTGCGCCATCATGTGGTGGATGTGGTGCAGGCGCTGGCCGGGGCCATTGGCGGCGAATCCCTCTTTGTCTCCGCTCCGCTCAAAGCCAAAATTTTGCAGCACCTGGACCCCAGCAAGGTGGCTACCTCCGGCATCGAGCTGCGCGTGACCGGGGTGGATTTTCAGACCGGCGAGCTGGTGTTGATGGATCAGCATCATCCCGACATTGTGGAAGCCATCCTGGCCTCCAGCGTGCAGCCGGTGTTCATGGAAGCACACCATCCCCTGACTACGGCGCCCGATCATCAGATTTACGATGGCGGCGTGCGGGAGATTTCGCCGCTGCAGGCTGCGGTGGACCTGGGCGCCGAGCACGTTTACATGATCCTGGCCGGCTCGTTGAAGACCGCGCTGTCAGGGCCGGTCAAGGGCATTTTCCCGATCACGATGCGCACGGTTGATATTTTTACCAGCGAGATCGTGCGCAACGACATCTACTTTCAGCAGGAAGTCAACCGCCTGGCCGCGCTGGGCCGCGAGATCGAAGAAGCGATGCCGCTCACGCGCGGGGCCGATGACCCGGTCAGCCGCGGGGTGCGGATGCTGCAAGAGCGGCCGCTCCTCAACCGCCGGCCGGTCAGGCTGACCGTGATCGAACCGACGTTCGACCCTTTCCACGGCTCGCTCGATTTCAATCCGGTCAAGATCAATCAAAGCATTGCGCATGGCTATGAGCTGACCGGCCAGATTCTGGAGCAGGACGTCGCCTGAGGCGCGGTGCCGCCCTGCCCCCTGTTGATCGGATCAGCGGCGCCAGGCCATCTTTTCGAAGAACCACAGCGGCAGCACATCGGCATCGGTGACCTTGCGCAGGTTGGCGCCGTTGGCGCGCACCGCGTACACCGCCCATTTGCCCTCACGATCCGAGCGGAACGCGATCCAGCCGCCATCGGGCGACCAGATGGGCAGGCCGTCGCTTGTCAGATTCTCGGTCAGCCGCACTTTGTTGCTGCCATCAATGTTGACGACATAGATTTCGAAGTTACCGTCGTCCTTGGAGATGTAGGCCAGGCGCTTGCCGTCGGGACTCCAGGCTGGCTGACCGTCGCTGCCGCCGCTGGTCACGCGCTGCTGCGCGCCGGTGTCTGCGTCGGTCAGGTAGATGCCGCAGTCGCCGCCGTTGCAGGCGCGATGGGCAATCGAGTTGTTCTTGGGCGACCAGGCCGGATACTCGCCGTTGACCAGGCGACGCAGCCCGCTGCCATCGGCGTTGAGGATGTAGACATCGCGGCCATCGCCGGCGCTCAGGCGACTGCCATCAGGTGACCAGGACGGGTAGGCGCCGCCGAGGATGACGAGGTGCTCGCCTGTGTAGTCGGCGTTCATCACCCAAATGCCTGTCCCGGTTACGCCGCCGATGGGCGGCCACAGGTAATAGGCGATCTGTTTGTAATTTACGGAGTAGGCCACCTCGGTGCGCCAGTCGAACAGCTTGCGCGCCGTGGCGCTGCCAAAGTTGTATTCCCACAGCTCCCAGCGTCCGGCGCCCATGTTGGCGACGGAATAGAGCAGGACACCGCTGGGCGACCCGCCGGCGGCCGCGGCCGGATTCGGCGTGGACGTGGGCGGCGGGGGCGGAATGTCCTTGACCACCGCGATGGCGGTTACTTCACCCTCGGTCGTGACCGATTTAGCCTGCACCCAGGCCTTCTCCTTTTTGGCGCCGACGCAGCAGATCTGCCACCAGGCGTCGTCGGCCGTCTTGCCGACAATCTCGAACTTTTCGCCGCCTTTCGCTGCTGCCAGGATCGGGTAGGTCGTGCCTGGTCCGCCGCGCAGATTCAGGCCTTTGGCGCCGATCACGGCTTGCGGCGGCACAGGCGTCGGCGTGGCGGTGGGCGGCACTGGGGTAGGCGTGGGCGGAACCGGTGTGGGCGTATCGGTGGGAGGAACGGGGGTGGCCGTGGGTGGAACGGGGGTCGGCGTGGCCGTGGGCGGAACGGGCGTGGCGGTCGGAGGAACGGGGGTGTCGGTGGGCGGCAGGGGGGTTGCCGTGGCGGGTGGCGCAAGCGGGTTGCTGCACGCCGTCAAAAGGACGACCAGGAACATAACACAACTGACGAGGAGCGACTGGCGTAACATAGCGAATCTCCTTTCAGGGACAGGGCCAATGACCGGATGGTCATGGCTCTGTAGGGTCGCCACGGTCGCGGCAGGGGCATAGGCTCACCTGCTGGGGCCGGATGGCGGGGTCAATCCTTGCTCAGGTGCAAGGGGTTGCAAAATGGGCACGATGCACGGTGTTCAACGCATTGATTGTGCCTCGTCTGCATGAGAGCGACATGAACACCGGGCCTGGCACACATGACGATTTATTCATGCGAACGATACGCCGGGATGCTCGGTTCTTTCGTTGTTATCCGTTCTCCGGCCCGAGCGTTGGGAGGACGTTGCGATCCTGATGCGGAGCGCCTGCGAACGCCTGCTATGCCTGGTGTAGACGCGGCTGACTGGCCGGCCCCCCAAGTCACTGGCGTTTTTTGATCTGCGCCCACCTGTGCTATAGTAGACGTGAGGGGTTCAGATGTTCCAAAGTTTGCAAGCGCGTTTGATTCTTTTGTTTGTCGCCTTCGTTCTGCTCGTCGTTGTCTCCGTTGGCGCGATGATTTGGGGGAGCGAAACGCAGCGCCAGGACGCTTTGGTCATCAACCTGGCGGGGCGGCAGCGCATGTTGGCGCAGCAGATGACGCGGCTGGCGCTCGAAGCAGACAGCCGCAAGAGCGCAGTAGATGCCGCGCTGCTGGAGGCCGAAGCAGTCTTCGATCGCACCCTGTACGCCCTGCGCGAAGGCGGCGCGGCGCCTTATCCGCCTGACGCATCCGTGACGCTGCAAAAACCGACCGACCCTCACATTCTTTCCGCGCTCGATCAGGTGGCTCAGACCTGGAGCGACTTTCGTACCCAGCTCTACAAATTGCAGTGGGCGTCACGCAGCAATCCCATCTTCTGGCTGACGCGCCAGGCGTTCGAAGATGAAGCGGCCACCCTGGTGGAGGCCGCGGATGCGGTGGTGCGTTTGCTGGAAGCGGACGCGACGGCCAAGATCAATCGCCTGCGCGCCATGCAGATGGGTTTTCTGGTGGGAGCGTTGGTCCTGCTGGGCGTGGGCGCGTGGGTGACGCACCAGTCCGCGCTGACGCCACTGAAGGACCTGTCTGCCGCGGCGGACCGGTTGGGCGGCAACGATCTTGAGTCACCGATCCAGGTGACCGGCCCGCACGAGATACGCAGCCTGTCCGAGTCGTTCGATGCCATGCGCAAGAACCTGGCCGCGTCGCGGCTGGAACTGCTCGATCTGACCGCCACCCTGGAAGCGCGCGTCGCGCAGCGCACACGTGAATTGAACGCGCTCAGCGAGGTGAGCCATGAGATCAGCTCGCAGCTCGATGTCAGTCATGTGTTGACTTCTGTCACTGAGAAAGCGCGCACCTTGCTGGACGCGGAGTCGGCCAAGCTGTGCCTGCTGGAGGATGAAGATCAGTATCTGACGCTGAAGGCGTCCTGCGGCGCGCAGACCGGCGAAACGGTCGAGCGCAGGTCTGCGATCAACCGCGCCAGCGCGGTGCTTGCCAGCCAACGGGCGCTGGTCTGCAGCCATGCAGGCTGCGTGGGGGGATGCGGTTTGCTGGCTGAGGCGCACGCGGCTAGCCATGTGGTGGCGCCCCTGCGCATCGGCGATGAGGTGATCGGGGCTTTGTGCGTGAGCAGTTCGCAGCCCAATCATTTTTCCGCGGAGGCTGCGGACGTGGCAACTAAGCTCGCCAATACGGCCGCGGTGGCGCTGCAAAATGCGCAGTTGTTCGCGCAGGCTGAGAAAATCGCCGCGCTGGAAGAACGCAATCGCATTGCGGCCGACATGCATGACGGACTGGGGCAAATGCTGAGCTATTTGGGCCTGGTGACAGATCAAACAGCCGACCTGCTGGCGGCGAACGAAGATGCGAAGGCCCTCGCCAACCTGGAGCGCATGCGCAGGACGATCAACCAGGCCACCCACCAGGTGCGCGCGTCCATTCAGCAGTTGATGGATGGCGCGCCGCGCGAGCGTAAGCTGTGCGATCGTTTGCAGGAAACCGTGCGCGAGATCGAGGGAAAATACCAGGCAAAGATTGATTGGCAGGCGGAGGAGGGTGTTCTTACGGCGGCGATTCCGCGCGCCGTGACAGAACAGATTCTCAACGTGACGCGCGAGATGTTGGAAAACGCCTGTCGCCACGCGGCCGCTCAATCCATTTGTGTTCGCTTTGGCCGCGGAAACGGGCATGGCTTCGTCAGGATCGAGGACGACGGCCGCGGCTTCGATCCGGCGCTGCAGCCGGCCGGGCACTTTGGTTTACGGGTCATGACGGCGCGCGCCGCGCACATCGGCGGCAAGCTGTTGATCGAATCCGCGCCCGGCGCTGGAACCAGCGTGACCCTGCTGTTTCCCCACGGGGAGGAGAGATCATGAACCGCTATCGTGTGCTGCTGGCTGATGACCATGCGCTGTTTCGCGAGGGGCTGGCAGGGATCATCACATCTCAGCCTGATATGGACGTCGTTGGCGAAGCCAGCGATGGGCTGGAGGCGGTGGTCATGGCGCAGGAACTCAAGCCGGACCTGGTGCTGATGGATGTGCAGATGCCCACGCTCGACGGGATCGAAGCGGCGCGCCAGATCAAGGAAATGTGGGCGCATGCTACCATTGTGATGCTGACCGTGCGCGACGATGACGAAAAGCTGCTCGAGGCGCTGAAGAGCGGCGCCCAGGGCTATTTGCTCAAGGACATTCATTCGAAGGATATGCTCGCCATGCTGCGCGGCGCGCTGCGCGGGGAAGCTGCGCTCAGCCCGCGCATGGCCGGGCGAGTATTGAAGGAGTTTCGCCGCCTGGGCGCGCGTGTGCCCGTATTTCCCGCGGCCGATGACGACGAACTGGTGGAGTTGACCAGGCGTGAGCTGGAAACGCTGACCATCGCGGCGCGGGGCGCATCGGACAAGGAAATTGCGGAAGAACTGTGCATCAGCATTCACACCGTCAAGAGCCACATGCGCACCATTTTGTCCAAACTGCACGTGAACACACGACGCCAGGCCGCACGCGTCGCTAAGAGCAAGGGCCTGCTGTAGACAAGAACTAATTCTTTTACCTCTCGTAGCCGTGGGCAGACCGAATCAAGGCCAACCTGCTCACGATGAGCCTCATTCTTTTTCTCTCTCAGTCGCAAAAAGTCCATACTTATTTCAGTCCTCTCGCGGCGCGATGGGGGCTTTTTTTGCTGCGTGATTGTGCTACCTTGATGGCGGCCCTGAGAACGCACCCGTGCGATCTCCCTGCTCCCCCGGCAGCGCACCCGTGCGGTTGCGCCATGACCCCACATCAGGCGCATCCGTGCGGCCGTTGCCGAACCCTCGTGGATGTCGAAGAAGAGAGAAGGAGAAAGAACGATGAAAGGACGAGTGCAACTGACCATTTTGGTCGGCGCGGTGCTTGTGTTGTTGACCGTCGCGCTGGCCGCATGCGGAGGCGCGCCTGCGCCGCGCGTCGAGCCTCCCCTCCCTGCCACACGAGCGCCAGAGAACGCGCCCACGCCGGCGCCTGATCTGGCGTCGGCTGATACGCCGCCGGAGATGGGCGCGGCGGTCAAAGCGGTGGACCTGGTTGCAGCCTGGGTGGAAGCGGGCGCGCCGGAAGAGCAAGCCTTCGACTACACCGGCATGGACGGCAAATCCTACCGCGCCACCTTTGCGGTGGATGTTCTGCCCCTCTTCACGAAGGATGGGGTCTGGTTCGACGGGTCGCAGTCCTGTTCGGGCTGCCACTTTGCGGCCAGCGAGAATTCGTATCACCAGATGGATTTGACGAACTACCAGGGCGTGCGCGTGGGCGCGGATTCGCTGGAAGAGCCGCCGGGCGTTTCGATCCTGGGGGAGAGTGC
>JAYRVL010000676.1:0-4306 GCA_041918575.1 Anaerolineae bacterium
CCAGGCAGGTTCGCACGGCTACGCGAGCAGTTTCCTGACCTGCTAATCGACGTGCAATATAATAGATGTCGGTCAAGGTTGAGGCTATCAGGTAACAAGTTACACGACCTGCATCGTTGGCCTGCCAGATTGCGCTCGCCTCCACGACCCAGGGCTGGCGCTTCAACAGGACATCAAGCACAACATTGGTGTCAAGTAGAATGCGCATTATCCGTATTTCTCCCATCGTCGTTCAGCAAGCATTTGTTCGATTTCCAGATCTGTTGGGGCGGCGCGCTCAGTGACCAGCAACCCAAGCGCCTGGTTTAGCGTGCTGTGCAGCGCGCGCGTTCTCTCTGGCGTCAATGCAGGGAGTTGTTCTAAGCGTTGGTTGACGTCGGTTCCAGGTTTAACGCGCAACGCTTCGTTGTCTATCCGGCGCAGCAGTTCGTAGCGTCGAGCAGGCGGCAATTTTCTGAGCGCCTGAATCAAGACACTCTCCGGTAGTTCTAATGTCACTGTAGCTGTCATCGGACATTCCTCCATCCTGTACGCATTCCTGTACGCATTCCTGTATGCATTCCTGTATGCATTCCTGTCTTGTCAGATCAAACACCCGAACAGATGAAAATATGCGAATCCACATAGTCCGCTCTTGTCACGGACACAGTATACCACCGATTGTCCCTTTCTGCTCAGTGATGTCTGTTGTGGAAGATCTCCTGCTCCCAGGCCATGCCCGGTCTGCGATCGAAGATTACCAGGCGCGCCTCAGCGGCTGTGCAGCGGTCAGCATACTCCCAGGTCTGCGCCAACCCCCTCGGCCAGGGTCGCGTCCGGGGACTTGCAGAGCACCGGCAACCCGATCACCGCGCCCTGCACCCGGCGTTCGTCGTCGCCCCAGCGGCCACAACACCAACAGCCAGGCCCGCTTACGCACCAGCTTGAGCAGTCTCATCATGCGTTTGTCGGGATTCTGTATCGGGTGTACAATAACCGGGCGTATCCGATACCGATAGGAGAAGAACGTGCTGGAATCACGCCTCTTGGCTCGCCTGGACCGCAAGAAAGCGCAGTGGGACGCGCTGCGGCCGTTGCCGCCCGCGGCGGTCCGTCGTCTGCAGGAACAACTGATGGTGGAGTGGATCTACCATTCCAACGCCATCGAGGGCAGCACGTTGACGCTGCGTGAGACGCAGTTCATTCTGGAAACCGGGCTGACCATCGGCGGCAAGAGTCTGCGCCAGCACTTCGAGGTAATCAATCACAGGGAAGCGATTGATTACGTCCAGATGCTGGCCGCCGGCGATGAACCGATCAACGCGTTTCACGTGCGGCAGATTCACAAGCTCGTGCTGGCGCAGATTGATGATGCCAACGCCGGCCAATATCGCACGGTTCCGGTGCAGATTGGCGGGGCGCGTCATCAGCCGCCGGAGAGTTGGGACCTTCCATACCTGATGGCCGACTGGGCGGAGTGGCTCAACAGCACAGCCCTGTCCCTGCATCCGATCAGCCGGGCAGCCCTGGCCCATCATCGCCTGGCCGCGATTCATCCGTTCATAGATGGGAACGGCCGCACGGCTCGCCTGGTGATGAACCTCCTGCTCCTGCGCGATGGGTTTCCACCCACCATCATCTTGAGCGAGAACCGCGGCCAGTACTACCGCGTCCTGGCCCAGGCCGACGTGCGGAACGAACCGCCCATCGTCAACTTCGTGGGGCGGGCCGTTGAGCGCAGCCTGACCCTTTACCTCGAAGCCTGCACACCCCGCCGCAGCATGCCTGACCCGGCAGAGCGGTGGATTCCGCTGCGGCAGGCGGTCGAAGGGACGCCCTACAGCCAGGAATACCTGGGTTTGCTGGCGCGCAACGGCCGCCTGGAAGCAGTCAAGCGCGGCAAGGTGTGGTACACCACCAGGCAGGCCGTGGACGCCTACCGGCAGTCTACAGCCGGGCATCCATGAAGTCTTGCCACAGGCGGGCGGCCAGGGTGGGGGCGTTGGCTTGGATGCCGTAGCGCGCAAAGTATTGACACAGGCGCTCGATGTCGCGCTGCAGCAGGTCGAACGCATGGGGATTCTTGAGCGCCACCACAGCCTGTGGGAAGTCAATCACCACGGCCCGGCCCTCCCAGTACAGGATGTTGTAGGCCGACAGGTCACTGTGGATGCGGTTGTGCTTCAACATCAGCTCCACGTGCCACAGCAGGCGCTTGAACATGACCCGCGCGGCGGTCCGGCTGAGAATCACGCTGTTCAGGTTGGGCGCGGGGTCGTTGACATCGCCCAGGTACTCCATCAGAATGGCATTGCTCACATGGCCGATGGGCCGGGGCACGTCCGCGCCCGCGCCGTGCAGCATCTGCAGCATGTCGTATTCATGTTCGATCCAGGAGAAGGTCATCACCTCGCGACCGAAATCGGTCTTTTTGGCGATGGCGCGCTTGAGCCGCGCGCCGCGCACGATGCCCTTACCCTCGTCGTCCAACATCAAACGCCCCTCTTTGTAGATGGCGTCGTTGCGCATGGTGCGGTGCGCCTGGGGTCGGTAGATTTTGGCCGCAATCAGCGACAGCCCTGTGCCCGGATGCGCCTGGCAGCAGTAGACGTTGGCCTCCTTGCCGCCTTTGACGCGCGCCAGCACATCGGTGATCACATGATCGCGGTAAAACCCGCCCAGCGCCGCTTGCAGCAGCGCTTCTTCGCTGGCGCCCGCGCCGAGCGTCATGACCATCTCGTCTTCGCCGCTCGTGATGACCGTCGGTTCAGGGATGACCACGGGCGGGCGTTGGGGCGGCCGGGGGTCCCGCTGCCCTCTTTCGGCCCGATGCGCGCGGCGGTCGAGCACGAGATAGGGTGCAAACTCTTCATGTTCTTCGTATGAACGCAGATTCATCGTTCTGATGCTCCATCGGAAAACTGTCATTTCACTGTCATTTTTGTGTGTCTTGGTCACTGCTCATCCCGCAGGCCCATGAGGCCGGATGAACAGGGCGCCTGCCCGGCGGCGGTCAACAAAAAACGGCCACAGGAACCCAATCCCGTGGCCGCGTAAATCCTGGGGCGTCATGCCGTTGTCGGCGCCCGGCGCAGTGCAGGCGGGCAGGGACGACGGAGCGGATCAGACCGGAGCAGAAAAAAGAAAACGGCCACGGGTCGTGTGCGCCCGTGACCGTGAGAGGTCAGACGAAAATGGCAAACAGCAGCCGGTCAGGCTCTCTGCTGGCACAGGGCGCACGCGTCAAAACAAAGCGGTGACGATAATTCATGGATTGTCATGCCCGACGGCGCCCCCTTTCAGATAGAATGGCAACAGTTTAGCACACATGGCCCGGCGTGGCAAATATCCCGCGCCCCCTGGTAGGTTGACATCCCACGCGGATGGTGTTACAATGAACCTATCCCCCCCGGTGGGGGGTGGGGTTAGGAGCGAAACCATGAACGCGCAAACCAAAGAGCAGATCTTGAGTCGGCTGAAGAGCATCGAAGGGCATGTGCGCGGCATCCAGCGCATGGTGGCCGAGGACAACTACTGCATTGATGTCATCGGCCAGGTGCAGGCCGTGCAGAAGGCGCTCGATCGCGTCAACAGCCTGATCCTCGACAACCATCTCAATTCTTGCGTGATCACCGCGGTGCGCAGCGATGATTCACAGGAGCGAGAGCGCGTCTTGGGCGAACTTCTGCACGTTTTCGAGACCGGCAGTAAGCTGTAGAGCAAGCTCAATCGTTGAAAGGAACCAAACAATGACAGTCAAAACCTATTCCGTCCCGAACATCTCCTGCCATCACTGCGTCAACACCATCGAGCGTGAGTTGAAGGATGTGGCCGGCGTCACCTCGGTCAAGGGCAATGTCAGCACCAAGGCCGTCATGGTCGAGGTGGTGGATGCCGACCGCTTGGCCGCGGTGGAAGCCACCCTGGTGGAAATCGGCTATCCGGTCGAGAAGTAAATTACAGGAAGCGAGCCATGTCAACCAAAGAACTGAGTCTGCCGGTCATCGGCATGACGTGCGTCAACTGCACCAATACGATCACGCGCACCTTGAAGAAGACCGCGGGGGTTACCGACGCGCTGGTCAACTATGCCAGCGAGCGCGCGGTGATTACTTTCGACCCCGGCCTGCTCAGGGAAGATCAACTGGTGCAGCGCATTCGCGACGCGGGCTATGATGTGCCCCAGGCTGCGGTTGACCTGCCCATCACCGGCATGACCTGCACCAACTGCGCGAACACGGTGCAGCGCGCCCTGCGCAAGGTGACGGGCGTCGTCGAGGCCAATGTCAATTACGCCAGCGAGAAGGCCAGCGTGACCTACATCCCC
>JAYRVL010000677.1:0-6306 GCA_041918575.1 Anaerolineae bacterium
ACCAGTCCCGCTGGTATGATCCGCTCATCGGGCGATTCCTGGCCGCGGATACAATTATTCCCCAGCCGCAAAACCCGCAAAGTCTGAACAGATACAGCTATTGCGGCAGTAACCCTCTTCGCTTTATCGATCCCAGCGGCCATGCTGGCGTAGATTTCTGGGGCGGCGGCGGCGCAGGTGCAGGCGTCGGATTGATTGTGGCCCTCATGCAAGGCGCCCAACAGACCATGACCCAGGCGCAGGGGGCGCTTTACCAGTACGGCCCGGTTGCAGCCGGGATCACCTGGTTGTATGGGAATCAAACCATTGCGGCTGGGGACCAGGTCAGCCAGGCTGTACAGAACGCCAGTCAGGGTGGCAATACGGCGGGCTCGGGTGGATTGGATCCCGATAAGCTCAACAGGATCCGAGCCGAAGTTGATAGTAACACTCAGCGATTACAGGACAAGTTCGGTGATCTGAAGTCGCATCTGATGCAGTCTGACCTTGATGCAGCACGTCAGGAGGCAGCCGGACAACCCTTGCAGCACTGGGTAGAACGAGGCGGCAGCCCAATCGGACATCTCAAAGAAGTCATGAATTCACAACGAGGGCTCACCAAACTCATCAGAGACCTTCAAGGACAACTGAGCTACGTGGTCGACGGAGTGTCGCCTCTTTCAGTTGAGCAAAGACTGGCACTGGAACGACTCCTGGGCGAGGCGAGTAAGTTGCTCGATCACAGTGAAGGATATGTTCCGAGGTAGAACAGGAGATCTACGACAATGCAAGCCAAGCCCATCCTGAATGGCATCCCAAGGCCGCCTTTGTCACAAGAAGACATTGATCGGTCCAAAGTGGTGTTTGATATCGTCCAGCGAGGGGAGAAGTGGCCCGAAGGCATTCTGACCGCAATCGTGCTGATCGCTAAAGGGTCGTTGCTGCAGGCTGTGCCCATGATGAAAGAATTCGTCAAGAACCCAGACCCGGATATTCGCGCTGCGGCCCTCCAAGCGTTAATCCTGAATTATCATCTCCCTGAGCATTGCCAGACAGCTTGGAGCATGCTGGATGACGAGGATCCAGAGCCGAGAAGAATCGCAGCAAGCTGCGTTGGTTTTTGTTACATCGCTACGAAGGATCTGGAGGTGCTGAAGCGGCTAGCGTTCATCGTAGTCTCCGAACACGAAGAGTGGATAGTACGAGAGTCAGCATATGATGCCATATTTGACGTACTAAACTGCCCATATCTGCATCCAAAGCGACCACGGTCAAGAAGAATTGATTTTGCGACCCAAGTGGATTGGGATATGATCGCTCAGATCCAGCAGGGCGAAGTGCCTGAGACGCCATGGGATGATGGGAGCCATTCCTAGTGGCCCACTTGGCATGCTTATAGCCATTACCTGAGCGTAAACAATGGCTATGTTCATGTCAAACGGCCCACTAGTCGATCGATTTCTCAATTCCATGGCAAGTGTCAACTCGCGGGGCATGGGGGTCACCCGCAATTTTGGTGGAGACGGGAAAAACGGAATGTGTCGATGACTTAGAGACAACTTGAGGTCGGAATTTAGTGTACGGGCTTGAGGTGCTGGCGACTGCGCAAGACAAGCAAAGTCGATTGGCGCCGGCCGGGCTGGAGTGCGCCGCATCGAATGGAATGATTTTCTGCTTTCTTGAAGTGAAGTGTAGCTCCTTGCTTGGGAGCGATGCGGGCAGAGCTGCGATGGTGCGACTCTACCCGCATCACTGTCAACGGGATTGGCACTCAGGTCGCTCCCATCGTTGCACTATCCTCTGTCGCTGGCCGGTCAGGGTTGACCTTGTGCGGATTGATCCAAGGGACATTGGGCAGCTTGTCTGGTCGGGGTGCGCCATGGACAATGAGTTCAGCAAGAGAGTGAAAAGCCAACTGCAACATCGCCTCGCGTGGCGGCGACGTCAACGGCACTGGACGCTGCGACCACCAATGGCGTAATCTTCGAGGCGATGTCCGGTTATGGCGGTAGATCTGGCCATGACACCCAATCCGTATTTCCGCTCATACCAATGGTCAAATTTCCCTTGGGAGCCAGAAATCACTATTCAGGGACCGGTATACGGGGCATGGGTTTGCCGGTGAACTTGGAGATTGCATCATGAATATGGTAGAAATAATTGCAAGCATTACAGGCTCGCACCTACTTGCCGAATACGTAACTACAGATGAATGTCTGCGGACAATGATCACCGCGTTGTCTGAATCGCCAACGGCTTGGAAGATCAACAAGGGCATTATTGCCAGTTCGTCTGCGGTTCCCGCATCACAGATGGAGCGAACGTTTCGGATCCGCTTATCCCACATACCTCAGAGCACAACACCTGAGGTTTTGAGGCTAACCACGGCGACTCAACAACTGATTGATTATTGCTCAAGCAATCCAACCTTCGGGATTGCCGGGGTCATATTCAACTGCTCGTCGTACTCCTACTCCGTATTCTGCGGTATCGCTGGCGAAAAAATTACGGTTATCTGCGTAATGGTGGGTTCATCAATTCCCAGCATCCCCACACGATAGCGTGGAGCCGACTGTGCCAATGAAGGCTGAGACAAATTGACAGGTTGGATTTAAGTGAAAGCCAATGTCACGGGCGGTCAGCGCATCGCGCTGCGGATCAACGGGGTGGTGCGCTGGCTGGCGACCGATCATCTGGGCAGCACGGCGGCTACCTGGTCTGACATCTGCCGTCAGATGATTGTCCTCGACTTGCCTTGACGGCTGTTACGACCCGGTGGTAAAATGCGGTCTGTGATCGGCGTCGAAATTCTGTCAGTCGGCGCGGACGGGGTCTGCTGTGCCTGAGGTGTGCAATGCTGCGTGATCTTCTCGCTTTTGCCTTTGCCTGGTATAACCTGCCTTTCACGGTGCTGTTCGCCATGGGAATTCTGCTCGCCGGCCTGCAGTTGACCGGGCTGGGCGCGGGCGATGACGCGCACGGGGATGCCGACCACGACGCGGACCTCGATCAGGGCGCGGACCTCGATCACGATGCCGGCCTGGACCATGACGTTCACCTCGACCATGACGCGGACCTCGATCAGGGCGCTGACTTCGATCAGGGCGCCGGCCTGGATCACGGCGCTCACCTCGATCACGATGCCGATGTGGATCACGGCGCTCACCTCGATCACGATGCCGATCTCGACCACGCGGCGGATGGCGGCCACGCGGCCGAGCATGAGAGCGGCGCGGGCGCGCCCGGCAGTTTTTCGCTGCTGGCGTTCCTGGGCGCGGGGAAGGCGCCGCTGCTGGTGGTTCTGCTGATCCTGTTCGAATCGGTGGCCCTGCTGGGCTGGCTGTTGAACGGCTTGTTGGCCGGCGTCACCGGCGGCGCCTATCCTGGCCCTGCGCTGTTTGCGGTGCTGCCGGGCGCGCTGGTGATCGGCAGCCTGGTGACCGCACGCATGGCGCGCTGGGTGGGCCATGCGCTGCCGCCCATCAGCACCACGGCCAGTCGCGCGCAGAGCCTGGTGGGCGCCCACGGCACGGTCATCAGCCCGTTGGTGGACGAGCAGTACGGCATGGTCCATCTGCGCGACGCGGGCAGCACGTTGATCACCATTTTCGCGGTCGTGCAGGGCGAAGCGGCCATCAAGCGCGGCTCTGAGGTGATCCTGTTGGCCTATGACCCGGTTCAACGCCGCTACATCGTCACGCTGGCGCAGCCCCCTCTGCGCGACGCGGGTCGCTGAACGCTTTTTCTTGGTCGCTTCCGCCAGGCCGGCGCACCTTACCCCACCGGCCCCAGTTACAAGGAGATTCCGACGATGCAGATAGCCGTTGTCTATGGTTCTGTGGCCCTTGCGGTCGTGCTCCTGCTGCTCCTGGTCCTCGTGCGCTCCATCATGCGCTCTTATGTCAAAACGCCGGCCAATCGTTCGTTCGTGCGCACGGGCGGCCTGTCGCAAAAGGTCAACAACCCGCCCAAGGTGGTGATGAACGGCGGCGCCTGGGTGTTCCGGGCCATCCATGAGATCACCTGGGTTGACCTGGGCACGATGGCGATTGACATCGAACGCACCGAAAACAACGCCCTTCTCACCAAAGACCCGCAGTACGCCGATATCAAGGCCATCTTCTACGTCAAGGTCAACCCCACCGTCGAGGGCATCATTGACGCCGCGCGCACCATCGGCAGTAAGCAGGTGGATGTCAACGCGGTCAAGCAGCTGGTCGAGGCCAAGCTGGATGGCGCGCTGCGCGACGTGGCGGCCTCCTTCACGCTGATGAGCCTGCACCAGGAACGCGAAAAGTTCATCCAGGAGGTGCAGAATCGGCTCAAGACCGACCTGGAGGAGAACGGCCTGGTGCTCGAATCGGTGTCGGTGCTGACCCTGCGCGCCGCGCGGCAGGGATCGTTCGGCACTGACGATGTCTTCGGCGCCCAGGTGGCGCGCGCCAACGCCCAGGTCATTCAGCAGGCGCTGCGCGAGCGTAACGACATCGAACGCACCGCGGAGATCGAGATCAAGCAGCGCGACACTGACACCGCGCGGCTGCGGCTCAACCTGGACCGTGAACTGGCCCTGGCGGCCGCCACTCAGTCACGCGAGGTGCGGACGAGCCAGGCGGTGGAAAAGGCGCAGGCCGAGCTGCGTGAGTACGAGGAAATACAAAAATCAGAAGCGGCGCGCGTGGCCAAAGAACGGGCTGTGGCGCTGATGGAAATCGAGCGCGACCAACAGCTTGCCATTCAGGGCGAGCGCAAACAGCAAGAGGTAATGGGGGCCGAGGTGACGCGACGCCAGGCCATTGAAATGGCGGAGCAGCAGCGCCAGATCATCGTGCTGACCGAGCAGCAAAAGCGCGAGGGCGCGGAGAAGGATCGCCTGGTGGTGTCGGCCGCGCGCGAGGAGGCGGCGCAGGCGGTGGTGACGGTGCAGGCCACACAGACCGCGCAGCGCGAAGCCAGAATCCGTGTGATCGAGGCCGAGCGCGAGGCGCAGAAGGCGGTCATCGAACAGAAGAACCGCATCGAACTGGATGCGCTGCGCAAGCAGCGCGAGGCCGAAGCGCAGGCCAAAGCCTTGAAGGAGATCGCCGCGGCCGAGGCCGAAGCGGCGCTCAAACAGGCCGACACGCTGCGCACCCAAGCCCAGGCCGAGGCGGAGGCGTCCAAGTTGCGCGCGGAGGGCACGAAGGCGACCTCGTCGGCGGTCGGTCTGGCAGAGGCCGATGTTCTGCGGGCCAGGGCCGAGGCGGCCATGCGCGAGGCCGAGGCGGTGCGCGCCCGCGGCCTGGCCGAGGCCGAAAGCGCCAAGGCCAAGGCTGAGGCGCTGGCCGCGTTCGACGGCGTGGCGCAGCGCGTGGAGATGCTGAAGCTGCAGTTGGATGCGCAGGTGCAAATCGAAATCGCCAAGGCCCAGGCGCTTGGCTCGGCCCTCGCGTCCATGAATATCAAGCTGATCGGCGATCCGAATGCGGCCGCTTCCCTGCTGCGCCTGGTGACGCTGGCCGACGGCATCGGTGAGGTGATCAGGGCCGCGCCGGAGCCGGTGCGGGAGATTGGCCAGCAATTGATCAACCGGGCGACCGGCAATCCGGCCGGCGATAGCCTTGTGCGCATGGCGGCTGCGGATGGCGGCAAGACCGCGGCGCCGGGCGCCAGCATCGAAGAACTGGCGGCCCTGGTGCCTGAGGTGATGCGCGTGGCCGAGAAGAGCGTGGACTTGAACAAGATCAAGGGCAAGAGTCTGGGCGAGATTCTGGTCCTGGTGGGACAGAAGGTGTCCGGCGACGAACGCACGCTGGTCGAGAGGGCGCAGCGGGCGTTGGCGCAGTTGCCGGTGCTCAACGATCTGCCGTTCGAGGATCTCTATCTGCGCATGGCGGCCCGCTGACCGGTCGCCGCAGGAGGTCGTAAACGATGAAGTGGAAGGCATGGCTGGCCGCGTGGTGGCAAACGATCCTGCGAGACCTGTTCGGCGAAGGCGATGAGGCCGGGCCGGACAGGTCGCGGGGATCAACGTCGCGCGACCGGGCGGCCGATGATCGCCTGGCCGCGCTGCTGGCGGAGGCGCAAACCCGGCTGGATGATCTGCAAGCGCAGCGCCGCGCGGCCGTGGCGCAACACAAGCGCGTAGAGCTGGCCTGGCAAGCGGCCCTGGCCGAGGTCAAGCGCCTGGATGAGGCTGTAGATGCTGCGCTGCTGGCAGGCGAGGAGAGCCAGGCGCGCCGGCATCTGGCCGCACGGCAGCAGGGTCAGGCACGCGCCCAGGAATGGGCAGAGTTGCTGCAGGTTTGTGCCCAGGTTCTGGACGAGCTGACCGCCGCGGCCCACAGG
>JAYRVL010000678.1:0-4439 GCA_041918575.1 Anaerolineae bacterium
CGCGCTGCGACTGGAACTGAACGCTCATGCGCTGGTCGGTCATGCGGCCCAGCAGACGGTTGGCCTCCTCTTCGATCTCAGGAATGGCCGCCTCGATGATCATCGCGGGCGCGCCCTTCTTGCCAAAGGCCACCTTCAACTCATCGTAGATGGCCCGATCTTCGTTCAACTTCTGGCGCCGGCCGCTCAGCTCCACCTGGCGGCCGGCCAGCCGCTGGCACGTCTCGATCTGCTGCCGCGCCGCGCCCAAGTTCTGCTGCGCCCGCTCCAACTGGCTCTCCAGCGCCTTGATCTCACGCCCCAACTGCTGCAGCTCCGCCTGAATGCCCGGCAGCTCAGCCACGGCCGCGGCCAGCGCGTCTGCCCGTTCCTGATCGGCCGCGGCCGCCGCCCCCCAGCGCGCCAGGCGCTGCTCCAACTCGCCCACCTGGGCGGCCAGGCCGGCCTGTTCCTCTCGCGCGCGCGCCAGCTCACGCCAGCGCGGCTCCCAGCCCGCCAGCGCGGCCGTCTGCTGCGTGGCCGCCGCATGACCGGCCGCATCATAGGCCGTCGCGACCAGCGCTGCGGTCGTCTGCGCCAGCTCCGCCTGGCTGGCCGCGGCGTAGTCCATCTGCGCCAACTGCTGCGTCAACACGGCCAGGGCCTGTTCCACCTGCGCCGCCTCCGCCTGCGCCGCGGCGGCATCGCTCAGCGCCGCTTCCGCCTGCGCGCGCTGCCGTTCCCAGGCCGGCCGCTGGCGCTGCTGCCCATCCAGCGCCTCGATCTCTGCTTCGAGCTGACGGCGCTGCTCGTCCAGCGCCTTGACCTGGCTGTTGTGGCCGCGGTGCTGATCGCCCAACGCGACGCCCTGCGCCCGAAATTCCGTCAGCACGCGCTGATGGTCGTGGCTGCTCAGCGGCTGGCGGCAGAGTGGGCAGTTGGCCTCGGCCTGCTCCAGGTCGTCCAGGCGCTCCTTGATCTGCTTCATCTCGCGCTTGAGCTGTTCCTTGATCTGCTCCAGCCGCGCGCACTCCTCGCTGATCGTGCGCGTGGCGGCTTCAGCCGCGGCGCGGCGGGCCAGTGCCGCGTCCAAGCGGGCCAACTCGGCCTGCGCCTGCTCCCGTTTCGCGGCCGCATCGCCCGCGCGGCCCTCGCGCGTCCGCAGGTCGGCCAACCGGTTCTGCGCCACGCGCTGCCGCGCTTCAACTTCCGCACGCGCCCGGTCAACGGTCGCCTCCAGCGCGCTGATGGTTGCGCGGCGCTGCGCATGTTCCAGCGCGCGCTGCTGCCAGGCGATCTCAGCCTGCCGCGCCCCTTGCAGCGCCGCGTAGCCCTGTTCGATCTCCCCCGGCTGGGCCAACAGGCGCTCGAACGCGGCCAGGCGCTCACGGCGGCCCGCCAGGTCACGCCGCGTTTCGTCCATGTCCCGCTGCACCTGCGTCAGCCGCCGCACCAGGTCGTCCATCTCCCGCTGCGCGCTGATGCGCTCCTGGCGCTGCGTCTCTGTCACGCGCTGCATGGCCTCCAACGTGCGCAGCTTCAGCGCCAGGTCTGCCACCTGCGTCTGCGCGGCCTGCGCCTGCGCCTCGATCTCCGGCAGCCGGGCCAGCTCGCGCTCGATCTCGCCTAACTGCGCCTGCGCCGCGTCGGCCTGGCGCTCGACATCCTTGAGGACCGCCTTCGTGCGTTCTTCGTACTCCTGGTACGCGTCCAACCCCAAAATCTGCGCCAGGATCGCCTTACGGTTGGCCGGCGGCATGGTCGTGAACGCATCCGCCTTGCCCTGCTGCAAATAGGCCGAATTGATGAACGTCTCGTAGTCCATGCGCAGCAGTTGGGCAATGCGCGCCTCCGTCGCGCGCAGCGAGGTCTCTGTCAGCGCCCGAAAACCGTCCGCCGCGCGCACCTGCAGCTCCAGCACACTGCGGCCCGCGCCCTTGCTGCTGCGCTTACGCAGCACGCGGTAGTGGTTCTCGACCAGCTCGAATTCGAACTCGACTTCCATCTCGATTTCGCCCTGGCGGATCAGGTCGTTGTCGTTACGCGCACGCGCCTTGCCCCACAGCGCCCAGGTGATCGCGTCGAGCAGGGCCGATTTACCGTGCCCGTTCTCGCCGGCCAGACAGGCCAGGTGAATCCCCCGCAGATCGAGCGCAGGCGCGTCGGCGTAAGACATGAAATTGTGCAGACGGAGTTTGGTTGGGATCATAGTTGTCCTGTGCTATCGTGATAATCGTTGCAGCCTTGAGCGCCGGCTGCCACCGCCAAATGAATCAGCAGCGAAGGTGCGTTGCGTCGCCATGACTTTGGCGAGCCACCTGAGTAATCGCCTGATTATACCACACTCTCTCGAGTCTATGAATGAACAGGAATTCCAAATGTAACCAGAATCGAGGCTTTAGCCGGTGCAGTTTGCGGCTTTGCTGGCCAAGAAACCGGCTGAAGCCTCCAATCCAGGTCCGATCAACGCCTACATTTGACCTTATTTTGACCTTATTTGGAATTCCTGGAAGTTGGCGGCGGGGTGGGCTTTGTGCTATGATTGGGGCATGGTGAGTTTGGGTGTGATGCCAGGCGCTGACGGCCCGGCGGTTGGCGAGGGGTGGCGATGATTGCGGGCGTGGTGCTGGCGGCCGGGCGCTCAACGCGCATGGGCCGGTTCAAGCCGCTGCTGCCGTGGGGCCGCCATACGGTCATCGAGCAGGTGGCGACGACCATGCTGGCCGGGCCGCTGGATGAGCTGCTGGTGGTCGCCGGGCACGAGCATGAGGCGCTGGCGGCTGTGCTGCGGAGCTATCCGGCGCGCGTCATCTTCAATCCCGATTACGCCACGGGCGAGATGATTTCATCCATCCAGGCGGGCTTGCGCGCCCTGGGGCCAGACGTGGAGGCGGCGCTGATGGCAGTGGGCGATCAACCGCGCCTCCAGGCGGCCACGGTGGCCGCGGTGACGGCAGCCTGGCGCGCCAGTTCGCCGCCACGCATCATCATTCCCAGCTATCGGATGCGCCGCGGACACCCGATCTGTCTGCCGCGTGCGGTATGGCCGGACGTGCTGGCCCTGAACTGGCAAGAGGGTTTGCGCTCACTCTGGAGCAAGTTGGCCGGGCAGATCGAGCATCTGACGCTGGACAGCCCCACGATCCTGAGCGACATGGACACCCCCGACGACTACTGGCGAGAGGTGAATGCAAACACAACCGATGGACACGATCTATCACCGACTGAACGACCTGTTGAGCCAGGGTGAGACGGTCGCCCTGGCAACCATCATCGAGGTGCGCGGTTCCGTGCCGCGTGAAGTGGGCGCCAAGATGATCATTCATCCCCTGGGCCAGCATGTGGGCACGATTGGCGGCGGCTGCGGCGAAGCCGATGTGATCCGCGCCGCGCTGGATGTGATCCAAACCGGCGAGCCGCAGAGTATCAGGGTGGACCTGACCGAGGACATTTCCATGCAGAGCCTGGGAGTTTGCGGCGGCGTCATGAACGTTTTCATCGAGCGTTGGCGCCCATGAGCGATCCAATCCTGGGCGCGCTGCTGACCTCTCTTGAGCACAAGCGCGGGGTGGCGCTGGCAACGGTGATTACCGCGGCCGGCCCGCATCAGCCGAGCCTGGGCCGTCGGGCGCTGGTCTGGCTGGACGAACCGCCGTTGGGCGACCTGGGACTGGGCGACTTGGATGGCCGCATTTTGGCCGATGCCGCCGCGGCGCTGAGCGGCAAGCAGCATCGCATCCTGGACTACACGCAGGAGATGGGCGCCGCGCTGCGCGTCTTCGTCGAAGTGCAGCGCCAGCCGCCGCGCCTGGTCATCGTGGGCGCGGGTCACATCGCCGCGCCCCTGGCCAGCCTGGGCAGCTTGTGCGGGTTCACCGTCACCGTGCTGGACGACCGGCCGCAGTTCGCCAATCGCCAGCGCTTTCCCCAGGCCGATCAAGTGCTGGCCGCGCCCTTGCGCGAGACGGTGCGGGCGATGGTGGCCGATGGTCGCCTGGACAAGGACTCCTACGCCGTGCTCGTGACCCGCGGCCATCAGTACGACGTGGATTGCCTGCTGGAGGTGCTGGATGTACCCCTGGCCTACATCGGCATGATTGGCTCGCAGCGTCGAGTCAGCGCCGTCTTCCAGCTTCTCAGCCAGGAGCAGGGCATCCCGCCGGAAAAATTCGATCGCATCTACGCGCCCATCGGCCTGGACATTGGCGCGCGCACCCCGGCCGAGATCGCCGTTTGCATCATGGCGGAAATCATCAATGTGCTGCGCGGGGGATCAGCGTATTCGCTGGCGGATGGTCGTCGCGCCAGGGATGCACAGCGCCGCGTGCGGGCCGCTGCCTGAACCGTCGCGCTGCGCTCATCGGACTATTCGACTGGCAGACGCACGGTGAACGTAGCGCCTTCGCCCAACACGCTGCTGACATCTACTTCCCCGCGGTGCATCTGCACCAACTGCCGGA
>JAYRVL010000679.1:0-4467 GCA_041918575.1 Anaerolineae bacterium
AGCACCCTCTACGGCGGCACCTATTCGCTGTTCGCGCACAGCCTGCGCAAGCTCGGCATCGAGTTCACCTTTGTCAATGCGGCTGAGCCGGAGAACTTCCGCCGCGCAGTGCGCCCCAACACCAAGCTGTTCTACGGCGAAACCCTGGGCAACCCGCAGATTGACGTTTTCCCCTTCGAAGAAGTGGCCGCCATCGCGCATGAGGTGGGCGTGCCGCTGATCATTGACAGCACCTTTGCCACGCCCTACCTGTGCCGCCCGATCGAATGGGGCGCGGACATCGTTCTCCATTCCAGCACCAAGTTCATCGGCGGGCATGGCACCAGCATCGGCGGCGTCTTGGTAGACAGCGGTCGCTTCGATTGGGGCGCCAGCGGTCGCTTCCGCAACTTCACGGAGCCGGACCCAAGCTACCATGGCCTGGTCTTCAACAATCTGGCGCCGGCGGCCTTCATTCTCAAGGCGCGGCTGCAAGTGCTGCGCGACATGGGCGCCTGCCAGGCGCCGTTCAACGCCTGGCTCTTCGTGCAGGGCCTGGAGACGCTGAGCCTGCGCATGGAGCGCCATGTGGCCAATGCCCAGGCCGTGGCCGCCTACCTGAAAGATCACCCGAAGGTCAGTTGGGTCAACTATCCCGGCCTGCCTGACCATCCCTCCTACGCACTGGCCCGGCGCTATCTGTCCAAAGGCCCCGGTGCCATCCTCGGCTTCGGCGTCCTGGGCGGGTTGGCGGCCGGCCGGCGCTTCATCAACAACCTGAAGCTCTTCTCGCACCTGGCGAATGTGGGCGATGCCAAGTCGCTGGCTATTCACCCGGCCACCACCACCCATCAGCAGCTCAGCGAAGCGGAACGGCTCGCGGCCGGCGTCACGCCCGATTTCGTGCGCCTGAGTGTGGGCATCGAAGACCTCGATGACCTGCTGTGGGACCTGGATCAGGCGTTGGCCGGCGCTTGATTGGATTGAGGGTTGGGGTCGCCTACGCCAGACGCAGGCGACCCCGGTTTGACAGAAAAAGTCGTCATGGAACCAGAGACTATCTCGGCCGGCTCAGCCGGCATCGTACAAACGCAATACTTCACCCTGGCGCACCCCATGCGCCTGGAGAGCGGCGTGGAGTTTGGGCCGATTACCCTGGCCTACGAAACGTATGGCGCGCTCAACGCGGCGCGCTCGAACGCTGTCCTGGTGCTGCATGCCCTGAGCGGCGATGCCCACGCGGCCGGCTGCCTGGGCGCGGCCGATGGCCGCATCGGTTGGTGGGATGACTGCATCGGACCCGGCAAAGCCTTCGACACCGACCGCCTGTTCGTGATTTGCTCCAATGTGCTCGGCGGCTGCACGGGGTCCACCGGGCCGTCGTCCATCTCCCCGGGCAGCGGGCGCCCCTATGGCCTGCTGTTTCCGGTCATCACCATCAAGGACATGGTGGAAGCGCAGCGCCATCTGCTCGATCACCTCGGCGTCGAACGCCTGCTGGCCGTGGCGGGCGGCTCCATGGGAGGAATGCAGGCGCTGCAATGGGCGGTCAGCTATCCGGAGCGCCTGCGCGCCTGCATCCCCCTGGCAACCACCGCCCGCCTGTCGCCGCAGACCATTGCCCTGAGCGAGGTGGGGCGCCAGGCAATCTATCGCGACCCGGCCTGGCAGCAGGGCGACTACTACGACGGCCCGCGGCCCGATGCCGGCCTGGCCCTGGCGCGCATGATCGGTCACATCACCTACCTGAGCGACCAATCCATGCAGCAAAAGTTCGGCCGGCGTCTGCAATCACGCCAACACTACGGTTTTGATTTTGCCACTGAGTTTGCCGTGGAGAGCTATCTATCACACAAGGGCGACGCCTTCACCCGGCGCTTCGACGCCAACACCTACTTGTACGTGACGAAGGCGATGGACTATTTCGATCTGACGGTCAACGGCGCGGGCGCTCATCGTACATTGGCCGATGCGTTTGCCGGGGCCAGGAATGTCTACTTCCTGATCGTTTCGTTCAAGTCGGACTGGCTCTATCCTTCGTACCAATCCGCGGAGATCGTCAAGGCCCTGACGCAAGTTGGCGCGGATGTCACCTCGTGCGACCTGGAGTCCACCTGGGGGCATGACGCCTTCTTGCTCGAAGTGGATACCATGACGCACCTGCTGCACGATTTCTTGCGCCGCGTGGAACAAGAACTGGACTGATGGCGCCCATCGGGGCGCGCACGCTTTTGTCATTGATCTGAAGGGAGACATTGACCATGACTATCCAACTTTCGTCCGTGGAAACCCTGCATGTGGGACGCTATGCCCAGAACCCCGATCGAACGGCGAGCGACGCGCAGGCGCTGCCGCGGCTGCGACCCGACCTGCGCATGATTGCCGATTTGATCACGCCGGGCAGCCGCGTGTTCGACATTGGCTGCGGCAATGGCGACCTGCTGGCCTTTCTCAAGGCCGAGCGCCAGGTGATTGGCCGCGGGCTAGAGCTTTCGGAGAGCGGTATGCTGACCTGCGTGCGCCGCGGGCTGAGTGTGCGCCAGGGCAACCTGGAGACCAGCCTGCCCGATTATCCGGATCGCGCGTTCGATTACGTGGTGCTGAGCCAGACGATACCTTTCGTAGATGATCCGGCCCACACGTTGGCCGAGATCGTGCGCGTGGGCGAGCGCGGCCTGGTCAGTTTTGCCAATTGGGGCCACTGGCGCAGCCGGGTCAGCCTGCTGCTGAGCGGACGCATGCCCACCGCGCCCACGAACTCCCAACCCTGGTACGCGTCACCCCGCGCCCGCGCCCTGACCATTCGTGATTTCACGGAGTTCTGCGCCCGGCAGGGCATCCAGGTGCTCAGTGCGCATTCCCTGGCCGGCCAGCGCGTGCGGCCGATCACCTGGGCGAGCAATCTGCTGGCCACGGTGGCGGTGTTCGAGTTGGGGAAGTGAGGCGTGAAACGGGAAGCGTGAGGCGTGAATCACGTCTCACGTCTCACGGAAGATGATGCGCGCAAGAAGGAAGGTTCATTCATGTTTGTGATGAAATTCGGCGGCACCTCAGTGGGGAATGCCGATGCTTTCAGCCAGGTAGCTCGCATTGTGGCGCAGGCGCGAACGCGTGACCCGCAGGTGGTCGTGGTGACATCGGCCATGAGCGGGGTGACGGACACGTTGATTGCCGCGGCGCAGGCGGCCGCGATCGGCCAGGAGGAGGCCTATCGCGAAGCGCGGGTCGCCCTGCTGCTCAAACACCAGGTTGTGGCCGGTCAATTGGTGGCCGATGGCGTGGAGCGCGCGGCGCTGGGGCGCCTTTTCGATGAGCGCCTGCGCAGTTTCGAGCGTTTGTGCCGCAGCATTGCCGTCTTGGGCGAGCTGACCCCGCGCGGCCTGGATGTGGTTTCGGGCCTGGGGGAGCGCCTGGCCGCGCCGCTGCTGGCCGCGGTGTTGCGCGCCCACGGAATTCATGCCGAGGCGATTGATGCCACCGAAGTGCTTGTGACCGACAACAGCTTTGGCGACGCCAGCCCTCTGCTGAACGAGACGCGCGCGCACTGCCAGGAGCGTCTGCGCCCGCTGCTGGAAGGAGGCGTGACGCCGGTGATCACCGGCTTCATTGGCGCCACCCGTCAGGGCATTCCCACCACCCTGGGCCGCGGCGGTTCGGACTACTCGGCCGCCATTCTTGGCGCCGCGCTCGACGCCGATGAAGTGCAGATCTGGACCGATGTCAATGGCGTGCTCACGGCCGATCCGCGCATCGTACCCGAGGCGCGCACC
Source organism: Anaerolineae bacterium (assembly GCA_041918575.1). GTDB lineage: Bacteria > Chloroflexota > Anaerolineae > SSC4 > Amarolineaceae > Amarolinea. The sequence goes on from JAYRVL010000679.1 coordinate 3,750, forward strand.
CTGCCCGAACTTTCCTACATCGAGGCCGCGGAACTGTCGTACTTCGGCGCCAAAGTGCTGCACCCCAAGACGATCCTGCCAGCCATCGAACGGGGAATTCGCCTGCGCGTGCTCAACACCTTCAATCCGGAGCACCCCGGCACCTGTATCGTCAAGGAACTAACAGAGACCGGGCGCAAACTCGGCGCGGTCAAGGCCATTACGGCCATCAAGAACCTGACCCTGGTCAACGTGGCCGGCAAGGGCATGATGGGCGTGCCTGGCATGGCTGCGCGCACCTTTGCCGCGGTCGCGCGTGCCGGCGCCAACGTCTTGATGATCTCGCAGTCATCGTCGGAGCAGAGCATTACATTCGTTGTGCCGCAGGGTGATGCGCCAACCGTGCTCGATGACCTGCGCCATGACCTGACGCGGGAGTTGGAGCAGCACTGGGTGGACGCGGTGACCGGCCGCGATGACATCGTCATCGTGGCGGTGGTGGGCGCGGAAATGGCGGGCACGCCGGGCATTGCGGCGCGGGTGTTCGGCGCGCTTGGAGAAGCGCACATCAACGTGGTGGCCATTGCGCAGGGATCATCCGAGGTCAACATTTCGTTGGTCGTGCTGATCGGCGACGCGGACACGGCTGTACAACGCATCCACGCCGCCTTTGCCCTGGACAAACTGGGCGAAAACCAGTAAGCCAGGGCTATGACGACTCATTACTTGCAGTTGACGA
>JAYRVL010000680.1:0-2177 GCA_041918575.1 Anaerolineae bacterium
GAACATGAATGATTTCATCTTTCTGCGCGTGCGTGAGTCCGGCAAGATCCGGCAGACATTCCATGCCTCCATTTATCGGCAACTCCGCCTTTTTCTTAAACCCGGAACAGATGCCCTTCTATGGGGTACCTGAACAGATACTGCGTAGCAGCCATAGCGGGGACGATGTTGAACCGCGTCAGGGAGCAAGCGGCGGCGATGGCGGAACGTCCCATGCGTGTCAGGTAGTAGCGATAGGTATGCGAGACCTTTTTGATCAGTCCGAGCAGATGAAGGCGCTTGAGTTGTCGGGACATTGCCAAGGGGGTGATGTGCAAGTGCGCCAGCAGATCAGCGCGACGCCAACCGTGGATATTGAACTTGCCGTGCTGCAAAGTTCGAAGAAGTGTTTGCTCGGAGGCGTCAAAGAAGTTCAAGCCCTTGACGCTGGGGGCGGTGCCGACGCGCGGCTGAGGCTGACTGAGACGCTGCAAATCACGCTCGCCGGCGCTGGGGTCGTCGAGGCTGGACTGGAAAGCCAGGTAGCGCTGATTGCAGCCCAGCAGAATCTCGCGCAGGTCGATCAGGCTGTAGATGGTCTTCTTCAACGGCGCCAACTCGCGCGTGGCGTGCCTGTCTTTATGTTCCACCTTGCGGTGGTGCTTGAAGAAACTGAGGTCATTGACGGTGGTCTCCACCCGCAGCACGCGGGAGAACTTGTCATACACCTTCACCCCGGCGGCCCCCATGTAATGCTTGATGCAGCGCCCCTCGATGCGGGTGGAGAGCCGCGAACCAATCTCCTGGGCCAACTGCGGCGTCACTTTTTTGCCCAGAAAGCCGGAGACCCGATCCGCATTGGCGGCGAGTACGGCTTGGCGCGAGATGGCGTCATACAGCGGCACCAGGATGTGCTCGCTGCGAAACATCAGGTCGGTGGAGTATTCGGCCTGGCGGATACTCCAGTGGTAGCTCTGCCCGAACACGTCAACCACCGGGCACAACCACCGCGCGTAGCGATCCAGTCGCCGGTGGAGCACATCCGGGCTGAACGCATCGGCCAGCACCTGCGCTCGCTCAAGGTTGGCGACACGAAGAAAGGCGTTGTCGGCCTGCACATACGCGATGCCCTCGCCTTTGAGCGCCATCGCCAAGGCGCTGTGGCCGTTGCAGTAGAACTGCAGGCCGAAGGGCGCCCAGGTGGGCACGCGCAGGTAGCACAGGCCCAACTCCTGGTCGATGAAATAGAAGTAGTAGTGCAGGCACTTTCCCTGATCCGCGCGCAGATAGGTCTTGCCGCTGACCTTGTTGTGCCAGGGCTTGTAGCTCGGACAAGTCTCCATGGCCGACAGGACATGCACCAACCCCGGTGCATCGCCACGCACGGCAAGCACGCGCGCCACCAGTTCTTCCTTGCGAATGTGGCTCTTGCTCACGTGTTCGATCTCGATGCTCGCCGCCGCGCATACCTCCTGCGCCCGCTCCCGAATACGATCCCGCAGCGGCTCGGCAAACTGCGGATAGTCAAAGATACGGATGTCGTGCGCGTACAGAAAACTCGTCATTCCGTCAGCGTAGCAGGCGCCGGGCAGCGTGCCGCTGATGATGATTCGATCAAAACAGGACAGCACCCCATGCAAGTTCACCGCATAGCGCTCTTCCAATGTCGTCGTAGCCATGGTCGATCTCCGCATCATCGGTCAAGCCACCATCGTAGTCCCTGTTTGGTTCCGGCTCGTCCGGCTTAGGTTTCTGGGAGCGGACGGCCCGGATCAGACCAAGGCACCGCAGAAGTCCAGCGCCCTCCGGGCACGTAGCTGAACGGCCACTTCGGGGTCGAGGAACTGGCGGTGCTTAACCAGGATCACCAGCAGCTCACCTTCCTCCAGCGCCGCGTCCAGCGTCACCAGTGGTAACCGGTCGTGATGCTCGATGTTGGGCTCCACCGCGATGACCTGGTGACCCTCAGCCTGCAGAGTCAGGGCCACTTCCAGCGCCGGGGATTCGCGCAGGTCGTCGATGTCCGGCTTGAAGGCCAGACCGAGGCAGACGATGCGCGGCGGGCAGTTGCCCTCGGCGGCCCCGCGCGCGGCCGCCGCCTTGACTTGATCCACGACCCAATGGCTCTTGCGGTCGTTCACGTCCCGGGCGGCACGGATCAGCCGAGCATTGTCAGGGTCGCGGGCGACGATGAACCA
>JAYRVL010000681.1:0-1714 GCA_041918575.1 Anaerolineae bacterium
GAGAACCCTGTGGCAGACCGGCTGAAGTCTCGATTCTGGGAACATTTGGAATAGCTGGTCCGGCGGCCAGGCGATGCCGGCTGTGGTCAGCAGACTGGGCCGAACCGGGCTCTGCGCCATGGCGAGAGCGCACTGCGATGGCGCTGAGTTGCGCGCTCTCGCCTGGCCGGGCAGCGGCATCTTGGGGAACATCGGCTGACGAAGTGACGGAGAGCAGGCGCCCGTGTTGCAGATGCGCGACCCGGTCGGCAAACGCGGCGACGGCCGGATCGTCGGCTTCAGCCAGCACCACCGTGACGTGGCGTTGTTGCCGCAGGAGCTGCAGCGTCGCCAGCACTTCGCTGCGACCCCGCGGATCGAGACCGCCAAGCGGGGCATCGAGCACCAGCAGCGAGGGCTGCATTGCCAGGACGGCGGCCAGGGCCAGGCGTCGCTGCTGCCCGCCGGAGAGGCGTTCGGGCGATTGCGCGGCCACGTCGGCCAGGTGAAAAGTGTGCAAGGCCCAGGCCAGCCGCTCAGCGATGACGGCACGCGGCAGGCCCAACGCCTCCAGCCCCCACACGATCTCTGCTTCGACGCTTGGATTGAAGAGCTGGCTCTCGGCGTTTTGGAAGGTCAGACCGACAACGCCCACCAGCGCGGAAGGGGGATGCAGGCGGGTGTCACGTTCCCCGATCAACACCTGCCCCTGGAAGCGGCCGCCGGTCAGATGCGGCGCCAGGCCGGCCAGCGCGCGGCAGAGCGTGGTTTTGCCGCTGGCGTTGGCGCCCACCAGGGCCAGCCATTCGCCGGGCTGAATCTCCAGGTCAATGGCATCCAGCGCCCAGGTGCTGAGACCCGGATAGGCGTAACGCAGGCGGCGGATGCGCACGGCCGCGGCCTGATTCACCGTTGCGGTCATTGGGATCGGATGCGCCGGAGAGTCAGACGGGATGCGGAGCAAGCGGCGCAGAGAAGGGCCTACTCGGTCCAATGCCTGGACGCGCCCCATTGGGCCAGGGGAGGATAGGCATGCAGCACCGCCGCGAAGAGAGGAATGCCGACGATGCCGCCGCTCAGCGCCTGCAAGGCATTCGGCAGGATGCCGGTGACCGCTTCACCGACGCCGGTGAGCAAGACGCCGGCGGCAAAATAGCCGATGATGAGGATCAGGCCGCCGCTGCTGACGGCGATGAGCTGACCGTAAAGCCCAGGGATGCGCTGCGTCAGCAGGCCGGCCACATATCCCTGGATGCCATGCACCAGGAGGGAGAAGATGGCCCACTGGGCGTAGCCGGTGGTGGCATCCACCAGGGATGTCCCCAGACCGCCGGCCACTGCGGCCACCCAGGGGCCAAAGGCAAAGGCGGTGAAGTAGATCGCGGCATCACCCAGGTGAATGAAACCCTGGGAGCCGATGGGAATCTGAACCAACCGCGTCAGAACATAGACCACGGCAATCATGATGGCAACCAGGGAGGCTACGCGTGGGTCAAGAGACTGTCGTTTCATGGTGTTACCTCGTGCGAGCGTGTGGGGATAGGCGTTATGCTGCAAGCGGGAATCGGCTTCACCCTTCCGCCTAAGGGGTCAGGCGCAATTCGTGCCGGCTTGCAGCATTATTATACGCCGGATTGCGGTTTTGTGAAGTTTACAACGACATGGCCGCGTGCGATAATCTTTTCATGCAAGCTGTTGACAATGAGAAATCAACCCGCAACGCGGTGCTCGTCTC
>JAYRVL010000682.1:0-8441 GCA_041918575.1 Anaerolineae bacterium
CCCGCGGGGCCGCCACCCCGGCTGGTGGGGGCGCGGGGGGTTGGGTCTCCGCCCGCCCCCTCGGGGGGCTCCCCACCGGGGGGGGGGGGGGCGAACCCCCCCCCCCAACGGTGGCGCTCATAGGACCCGTCCAATTTTTTGGGTTCACTACAGATGGCTTATAATCAGGCATCTTGGATAATCCACATCTCTATGTGATTTGGAGCGAAAATGGAAAACAAAACCCTCTGGAAAATCATCACGCTTGTTGAACTTGTAGTCGCGGCGGTGGTAATTCTGCTCGACCTATTCATCCCAACCTTGGTCATCTTGGGCATGATTTTCGTGTCGCTGCTCATCCGCCGCGAGCACATCCGTTCGCTAGGATTTAAACGTCCCCAATCTTGGTCTCGTATGGTTGGCTTTGCCTTCATCGGCGTTGTTTTCCTGCAATTATTTGATGTTGGCGTGGTTTTTCCAATCATGAACCGCCTGACTGGCTCGACCATCGATTACAGCGGGTTTGCCAATCTCAAGGACAACCTGGGGCAATTGGTTCTTCTTTTGCTGCTTTCCTGGACGCTTGCTGCTCTGGGCGAAGAAATCGTTTATCGTGGCTATATCCAAAAATTGCTCACTAATTTATTCGGGAGCAACCTGCCAGGGACTTTGCTGATGGTCGGGATTTCCAGCCTGTTGTTCGGTTTCGCTCACACCGAGCAGGGCATCATCGGCGTAGTCGTAACTACCGTTGACGCACTGTTCTTTAGTTGGCTGAAACTGAAATTTGGTAACAATCTATGGGCTGCTATCCTCGCACATGGTTTCTATAATTCCATCGGAGTGCTCGTTTTCTATTTTACAGGGCCGATCTACGGTCTGTGGTAGGAAGCATCGCCAGCAAGGAGGAACATACCAGTTATACTCTTGTGCGGAAAGGAGGGCCGCCCGTAACGCATACCGTACCGATGCCGTGAGGAAAGCACGATGAGATTACTCGCTCGTAGCGTGGCCGGGCTGTCTTTGGCGGCCTCGATCGCCGCGCGCATCCACATCCGCTCGGGCGCGCTCGATCCCAGTCTGTTTGCCTTCGCCGCTAAGATGCTCGGGAGCGCCGGCTCGCCCGTGGTGGGCCTGGCCGGCGTGGCAGCCGCGGGTTCGGGCTGGCGTTCCCGCGATCCGCTGGGCGCTCTGGCTGGCGGCGTGGCAGTCCTCTTGTCAGCCGGCTTCATCCGCAGCGTGACGACGCCGCACCAGGGCTTCGAGCGTGCGTTCGGGCCAGACTGGCACGCCGCGATCCCGCCGGATCTGGCGCGGCAGTTCTTACCACGGCGCTGGAATGGCTGCCTGCGCTTGCCGGTGCAGAGGCCGTCTTGGGCCAATGCCGTCTTTTCGAGCGTTCCGGGCGCGCCTGGCTGCGACAACCGCCGCCTTCTCTGCGACTTGTGGGAGCCGCCTCCCGGCGTGTCCCGCTCGGGCCTGGGTGTGATCTATCTTCACGCGGGCGGTTGGCAGAACTTTGCCAAAGACACCGGCACGCGTCCCTTCTTTAGCTACCTTTGCCGCCAGGGGCATGTGGTCATGGACGTGGACTACCGCATGGTCCCCGAGACTGACATGGCCGGCATGTTGGCCGACGTCAAGCATGCCGTCGTCTGGCTCAAGGACAACGCCAGCCGTTTGGGGGTGGATCCGAGCCGTGTGGTGTTGACCGGCGCGTCGGCTGGCGGTCAGTTGGCCCTGTTGGCCGCTTACACCCCGAACGATCCGGTCCTGGATCCGGCTGATGTGCGGCCGCGCGATACCGCTGTGCGGGGCGTCATCGCCTTCTACGCCCCCACTGACATGCTGGCCTACGGTGCAAAGCCTGCCCACGACTGGCCGTCCTTTGTCCGCCTCGGCCGTCGCATCGGCATCGTCCAGCGCGACAAGTACCTGACGTGGCCCGAAATCGAATGCCGGCTGTTCGGTGCCCGCGCGGCTGAAGTGCCCCAACGGGCCAGGCTCTTCTCGCCCATCGCCCACGCTGGCCCGGCGTGTCCGCCGACGCTGCTGATTCACGGCGCCCACGATCGGGTAGTGCCCGTTGCCGACTCCCGACAGATGTCTGAGGCGCTGCGCCGTCACGGCGTTCCATCGGTCTTCGTTGGGCTGCCGATGATCGACCATGCCTTTGATTTGCCGCTCCTACGGCTGTCGCCCCCCGCTCAGGCCGCGCTTTACGACGTCGAGCGATTTCTAGGCATCATGGCAGGCCCCAGCCAATTCGGTTCCCGCTCACCCGCCCTGTCGCGCGTCCGTTTCAACCGCACAGCAAACGGCTGGCCTCGTAGTGTACCTCTCGATGTACCCTGATGTACCCATGAGCCATCCGTTCTTCTTTCTGCTACACCTTGCGGTCTCCGACCCACCATTTCGCGATCATCGCGATGTACCCGGTGATGTTCCCCAGGGCAGATGATCGCGCCGGCATCTTCTGGTACCCTCAAGGCAGGATTTAGCAAGAACACACTACCTGATGGAGGACCAGATGTCTCTCATTACCACCCAGATGCTCAACGGCGCCGGACGCAGCTTTAGCCGACTGTACTCCAATGTGGCGATCAAGATGAACGTTGAACGGCAAGTCCCCTTGCCCGCAGGCGCCAAGATCATCGCGGCCAACCACCCGACCACCACTGACCCGTTCATCATGATGGGCCTGATCGACGAGCCTATCTACATTTTGATCACGAGCATGTGCTACGAGATGCCGGTCCTGGGCCGCTTCTTGCAGGGCGCCGGGCACATCCCTGTCGTGGCTGGGAACGGTCGGGCAGCCTTCGATGCGGCTGTGGAGCTGCTCAAGGAGGGCAAGACCGTCGGCATCTTCCCCGAAGGTGCGCTGAGTCCGCTGGAAGGCGGCGTCTGCCCGGCGCACACCGGCGTGGCCCGCCTGGCCCTGGCGAGTGGCGCCCCGGTCATTCCGGTCGGCATCGCCCTGCAGACGGAGCACATCATCTTCAAGGAAGCCCGCGGCGGCGACAAGGTCGAGACGGCCCGGATCTACCTGGGTGGGCCCTACGCGGTGACGACCGGTCTGCCGTTGCGCTTCGACGGTGAGATCGAAGATCGCCCTTATGTGCAGGCAGCGACTCGGCGAATTATGGATGCCATCATGAACCTGACGCACATGAGCGCCTTACGCATGCGCATGACTCTGGCGCCGCAGGGTGGCCTTGCTCTGCAACTGAGCATCCCTTGTAGCGCACCAGCCCGTCGCATGCCTGGCTGAGTGTGATGCTCTTTTTCATCCGTGAGGTCTCCTCTCTGGGCAGCAATACCGATAACCAGCAGGTTGAATACCGATAACCGGCGGCTGCGTTTTTTTGACCCAGAGAGCGACCAGAAACAGAGGAACCGTGTGGTCTGCGGTGGTGAGGATTTTGTAACCAGAGACCTCACGGGTAGCCATTTAGACTACCCGTGAGGTCTACAGTGGGCGGGTAGGGGCTCGAACCCTAGACCTCACGGATGTGAACCGTGCGCTCTGACCGACTGAGCTACTCGCCCGAAGCAAATGCAGTATACCATCAATCCGCGGTCGCGGCAAATTTTCGCGCTCACAATCATTCGACAACGTGTCGGCGCGAGCGCGATTCCCTCTGCGCTCTCTGCGACCCCCGCGGTGAAGTCGTCCATGCGGTGAATACCTCTGGAATCGCTGGATCAGGCTGAATGCCGCGTCACGGGCGGCGCTTTTAGCGCATGGCGCAAAAACGAATTGACAGCGCGTGTGCAGCAGGGTATAATGATTGTGCTTGAATCCCATCCCCATTCTATCTGGCTTCCTAACTATCAGATAGAAGCTCAGGAACATGCTCAGAGACAAGCTGAGAATGAGCCGAAGAAGAGAAGCTCAGATAACAGCTGCCAACGTGCGTTCTGGATCGTAAAGACCTCTGTTTTTCAGCCCAAACGGGCTTGTATGTTCATCATCTGAAAGGAGCGACTGTATGCCGGACAAAGATGCTGCGGTTGTTGCAGCCGTTGCCAAGGGTCTCGAAGGTGTAATTGCCGCGGCAACCTCGATCAGTTCTATTGACGGAACCGCCGGCCGTCTGACGTATCGTGGCATTCCCATCGAGGACCTGGCCGCCCATTCGTCTTACGAGGAGGTTGCCTATTTCCTGTGGAACGGTCAACTGCCCACACAGACCCAGTTGGATCAGTTCACAGCCGATCTGGCTGCGATGCGCACGTTGCCCGGCAATATCGCGGCCGCGCTCGCACTCCTCCCTGTCCATGCCTCAGGCATGGACATGCTGCGCACAGTGATCTCACTCCTGTCCGTGACCGACCCCGACGAGGAGAACAATGCCGCCGACGCCAACCGCCGCAAGGCCCTGCGCCTGATGGCGCTGTTTCCATCCGTCATCGCCGGTTTTCATCGTGTGCGCAGTGGGCTTGAGATTATCGCGCCCGACCCCATGCTGAACCACGCCGAGAACTTCCTCTACATGCTGACCGGCGCCAAACCCGACCCAGTGCGGGTCAAGGGGCTGGATCTCTACCTGGTCTTGCTGGCCGACCACGGCCTCAACGCTTCCACCTTCACCGCCAGGGTCATTGCCGGCACCGAGGCCGACATGTACGCAGCCGTGACCGGCGCCCTCGGCGCGCTCAAGGGGCCGCTGCACGGCGGCGCCAACCAGGGCGTCATGGATATGCTGGAAGATATCGGCAGCCTCGACAATGTGGACGCTTGGTTCGATGCCACCATGTCCGGGCACCGCCGCATCATGGGCATTGGGCACCGCGTCTACAAGACTGAAGACCCGCGCGCGCGCGTGCTGCGCCGCGCCTCCGATGAGATGGGCCGCGCCGTAGGCCGCCACGATTTGCACGAGATAGCCCTGCGCGTCGAACAGCGCGCCCTGGCGCATCCGCACTTTGTCGAACGCAAACTGGCGCCCAACGTGGACTACTACTCGGCCACCGTGCTTTACTACGCCGGCATTCCGCTCGATCTCTTCACCACCATCTTCGCCATGAGCCGCATCGTTGGTTGGACCGCGCATCTCATCGAGCAGTACGCGGACAATCGCCTGATCCGTCCGCGCGCGCAGTACATCGGCCCTGAGTATCAACCCTATGTTCCAATGGCTGAACGCACCGCGGAGAAGTTGGCAGAAGTTGCCCAATCCCTGCATATGGCCTCCAGCCAGTCTTGAACCGCGATCTGTGGTTCATTCCTGGCGCATTGTTCCAAGTCCTGCTGAACCCTGCCAGCGGGACTTTCGCTTGTTGGCGTCCACAATCGGACCTGGATTGGAGGCTTCAGCCGGTTTCTTAGCCAGCAAAGCTGCAAACTGCACCGGCTAAAGCCTCGATTCCGGTCACATTTGGAATTCCTGCTGCGCCTGTCCGCTGAACCGTGACGATTTGTCTCCCCGCTCTTTTGTTGATCCCCCCTTTGCTCCCCTGAGGACCCAAACACATCATGAGCTTCTTGTCTAAATTGTTCGGCGGCAAGCCGGCCAGGTCGCCCGCGGCGCCCGCTCCAAAACCGTCCGCGCCCATCCCGGCGACCATGCCCGCGCCCGCGGCCGCCCTGCCCGGCAGCGCTGTTTCACCCACCGGCAAAACCCCTGCGCTGCGCATCGAGATTGACCGCCGCTGCTGCACCGCCATGGGCGACTGCATGCGCGCTGCCCCAGGCGTGTTCGAGATTGACGAACAGGGCATTGCCATCGTCGTAGATGCGGCCGCGGCCGACCGCGCCAAAATTCTCCTGGCCGCCGAAAACTGCCCTACGCAGGCCATTCGCCTGTACGAACTGCAGGGCCAACGCGTCTATCCTGATTGGCTGGACGGCGACAGCGTGGCTGCGGCCGGCGGCGGCGGCGCGGCGCTGGGATAAACGGCCGTCATGCCAGCCACGATTACCCACATCAACATCTCGGACGGCGGCGTGCCCAAGCTGCCCCAGCCGTCCGCGCATGTCACGCGCGCCGGACTTGCCGGCGATCGCCAGCGCGACCTGGTGCATCATGGCGGCCCCGAGCGCGCGGTCTGCCTCTACTCACTGGAGTTGATCCAGGCCCTGCAGGCCGAGGGCCACGCCATCTTCCCCGGCGCGGCCGGCGAAAACGTCACCGTGACCGGACTGGACTGGCCCGCCTTGCGGCGCGGGCAGCGCCTGCGCCTGGGTGCGCATGTCGTGATCGAACTGACCGATTTTGCCAATCCCTGCCGCCATCTGACTGACTTTTTTGCGCAAGGCGCCGTCAAACGTATTGCAGCCTGGGTGCATCCCGGCTGGAGTCGTTTTTACGCGCGTGTCCTGCAAGAAGGCATGCTGCAGGTGGGCGATCCGGTGACGTTGTTGCCGGGCTGAGATGACAGGAGCAAAAAGCATGGTTTGGGATGTTTTGGTGATTGGCGCGGGCATGGCCGGCATCAGCGCGGCTCAACATCTGCGCCAGCAAGGGCGGCGCGTGCTCGTGTTGGAAAAAGGGCGCAGCGTGGGCGGACGCATGGCAACGCGGCGTATTGGCCCCGGCCGCGCCGACCACGGCCCACACCCCCGCCTTCGACGCGACGCTGGCGAACTGGGAGGCGGCCGGGTTGATCTTCCCCTGGACGGCCGGTTATGCGCGGGGCAGTCTGCGCCCCAGCGCCGATACCGCGTTTTACCCGCGCTACGCAGCCTTCGACGGCCTGAATGCCCTGGCCCAACACCTGGCGCAGGGCCTGGAAGCGCGCACCGGTGTGACCGTGCAGGCCGTGCGACGCCTGGCGCAGGGATGGCAGGTGGAGGACAGCACAGGCCACAAGATGCAGGCCCGTCAGGTCATCCTCACCGCGCCCGCGCCGCAGAGCCTGGCGTTATTAGCGGCCGGCGACGTGGCGCTGAATGCAGCGGAACAGACCAACCTGGCGACCATCGCCTACCATCCCTGCCTGGTCGGCCTGTTCTGGTGGCAGGGCGAGGTTCTGCTGCCGCCCGTCGGCGCGCTCATGCGCAGCCAGCATGATCTGTTTTGGATTGCCGATAACCAGCAGAAGGGCATTTCACCCGCAGCAACGCTGCTCACGGTTCAGACCAGCACGGCGTTCGGCCGGCGTTGGTGGGAAGCGAGCGACGCGGACGCGCTGGAGACCATTCGAGCCGGTTTGCAGGAATTCCTCGATCCGCAGGGGCGCCTGCTTGAGGCGCAGCTCAAGCGCTGGCGCTTGGCCACGGCCAGCGCCCTCTACCCGCAGCCGTTCCTGCTGCCCGCGGGCCTGCCGGGTCTGGCCCTGGCCGGCGACGCCTTCGACGCGGTGGGTGCTAAGATCGGCTCGGTGGAGAGCGCGTTCATCTCCGGCCAGCAGGTGGCCACGGCGTTGGCTTGAACCGTAGATCACGTCTCCGGCGTGACGGCGCTGTCGGCGGCGAATCATGCGTTCGCGCGCCAACGCCACAAGCCGGAGGCTTGTATTACGACCTCTGGCGTGATTGGGTCAAGGTTGCTGGACGCTGAAAATGAGGATGACTCGGACATTGCCTCGAAATCGCCCACCATATACAGGGGTCAAGGTTGCTGGGCGCTGAAAATGAGAATGACGCAGGCTGTAGTGAATGCGACCAGGACGTCGGTCAGCGCGGCGCGGCGGCGGTTGACGCCGCTGACGTAGGGCAGCGGCAGGCCGAGAACCAGGGCCAGCCGACCCTCGCCTGACATCGGGCGGCCGGCGAGCAAGAAAACGGTGAGCAGCAGACCCCGCGCCCCCATGCGCACCAGGGCAAAGCGATGGATCTCTTCCTGGTAGATTTCGTCGCGGTGGGCGAAGATGCGTTCGCTGATGAACCAGATATAAGTGGCGAACAAATAGCCGCTGAGAAGAATCGCCAGACTGGGCTGCAACGGCGGCGCCACGGCCGCAAGATGGCGAGAAACCCAGGCGGCTGCCAGCCAGAGGCTGGTCACATGCAGGGCCTGATCGGTCAGGTAACTGCTGACGTGCCACTGCGGTCGCCGGGCCGTCAGGGCGTTCTTGCCGGCGTCGAGGGCAAAGTGAAAGACGCCGATGGCGGCCACGACGCGCCAGACCTGCGGTAGGATCGGCCACACCAGAACTGACATGACAACCAGGTGAATGGCGACATGCAGCGCCAAACCCCACGGAGTGCGCTTGACGCGTATCAGCCAGTTCGATTGCAGCGGATAGTCCGCAACCAGGTGAGCCAGGAGCAGAGTCCAAAACATAGACTGTGTACCTAATCTCTCTCCCTGTGTCAGCGTCGTCCGGTCAGGAGACCGCGCCAACAGGGATGGGCGCCCCTTTTCCAATTTTGCAAGAAGCCAGGTTTCATTGAAAGAAAACCCGGCTTCTTGTCACATACTCCGCTTTTGCTCGGTCTGTTCTTCGTCTAGCGGATGACGAAACTCAGGATGATGATGACGGCAAACAGCGAGGCCGCCAGCACGCCCACG
>JAYRVL010000683.1:0-4674 GCA_041918575.1 Anaerolineae bacterium
CGAATTGAGTCGTCGCACCCAATACCAACCTGCTTTAGCAGGTTTTGGTGTATCAGACCGTGAATTCATTCACGGGGCTGCGGCTTGCTCTGCGGTCGCGGTAATGACAGTGCCGGGCGGGGTGTGGGCCTGCGCATTGTCCACCAGGATCAGCAGCACCTGCGTGAGTGCGTCCCGATCGCCCTGCACCTCCAGCGCCGGCGGCGGCTCGCACACCACGGTGTGCCGCGGCGCCATAATCCTGGCCCGGCGGCAGACCTCGGCCAGCAAGGGCGTCAGCGGAACCACCTCTCCGGCCAGCGCCTGACCGGAATCGGCCCGCGCCAGCACCAGTAGTTGGTTGACCAGGCGAATCAGGCGATCCACCTCTCCGGTCGTGTCGGTCAGAACCTCGCTGCGCTCCCCTTCATCCATCGGCGGATCGCGGCGCAGCAGCTCGATGTTGCCGCGCACGGTGGTCAGCGGCGTGCGCAGTTCATGCGAGGCATCGGCCACGAAACGGCGCTGTGATTGCAGCGCCTCCTCCAGTTGGCGATAGCCCGACTCCAGCTCGCCCAGCATGTCATTGAACGTCAGGGCCAGTTGGCTCACCTCATCGCCCGGGCCGTGGTATTCGACCCGGCGCTGGAAATTGCGCTCCGCGCCAATCGCCTGTGCGGTGTGAGTCAGGCGCTGGATCGGCCGCAGGGCCGCGCCCGCCAGCATCCAGCCCGCAGCGAACGCCAGCAGAATCGCCAGGCTGCTGCCCGCGATCAAGATCAGGCGCAGGGTGTTGAGGGTTTGCTGCGGCTGCCCCACCGGGTAAGCCACCTGCACGATCAGAGGCGCGCCTTCACGCGTGATGACCAGGGTGCTGTAGATGAGGAGCGGCTCGTCCTGCACCTGCGCGGTTTCGAACCAGCCGACGCCGGCCTGCACGTTGGCCAGCCCCTCATCGCTCAACGGCAGGCTGACGCCGCTCAGGTCGAACGTTAGGCCAGTGATGGTTCCGGTGATGCTGCGCGTCTGTGTCCAGCGGCCGGGCAAGGCGCCGCTGGGCAGGTCTGCGCCAGGCGCCGGCGCTCGATCTGGCGTAAAAGCGCCGGCGTCTCCGTCCGCCGGCGGTTTGGGCGCATGATCGCTGCTGTTGGTGAAAAAGCCTGCCTGCCGCACCAGGTTGGCTTCGATGCTGCGGTAGGTGGACTGCGTTTGCGTGACGTAGAGGGTGGTGCTGAACGCGACCAGGGTCAGGGCCAGGATCGTGCTGTAGAACAGGGTCAGCCGCAGACGAATGGACATGCCGCGCCTCACGTTTCTTCGCGCAGGGTGTAGCCCACCCCGCGCACGGTCTGGATCAGGCGTGGTTCGCCGCCGGCCTCCAGTTTTTTGCGCAGATAGCCGATGTAGACTTCCAGCACGTTGTCCTCGCCGCCAAAATCATAGCCCCAGACCTCTTGCAGGATCTGTTCGCGGGTCAACACCTGGCGGGGATGGCGCATGAGGAAGGTGAGCAGATCGTACTCCTTCGATGTCAGCTCGAACGAGCGGCCCTGCCGCTGCGTTTCGCGGGTCATGGGGTCGAGCGACAGGTCGGCGTAGACCAGCGCCTCGTCCTTGATCGCCACCGCGGGGCGGCGCAGCAGGGCATGGATGCGCGCCAGCAGCTCGGCCGGCGCAAATGGCTTGACCAGGTAATCGTCCGCGCCGCTCTCCAGCCCTTCCACGCGCTGCTCCACGGCATCGCGCGCGGTCAGCATGAGCACCAGGGTCTTGTCGCCGGCTGCGCGCATCTGTTCGAGTACGCCAATGCCATCGAGGCCGGGCATCAGCCAGTCGAGCACCATGGCATCGGGGCGCTGCCCTTGCAGCACGGTGAGCGCGGCGCGGCCATCCGCGGCGGTCAGCACACGGAAGCCCTCGTAGACCAGCGTGCGCTGCAGCATTTTCAGGAGTTTGGGATCGTCGTCCACGATCAGAATGGTTGCCATGTTGTACCCTGTCACATCGTCCGGTTGATGATGAAATTATAGCACAGGTCGCCTGAGAGGCGATTGAGCCAATCCTGTGGAGATGCTGAGAGGCCGTCGAATGAATTGGGGGCGAAGGGGCGTTCCGCCGCCAGGTCGGCCCGCGCCGACCGGCAGCGCGTCTACGGCGGTGGACGCCCGGCAGTACGCCCATCCGGCGCGATTTCAATCGCTTGCTCGCCGTCAACTCCGCGCCAACAGGCGGCTGCCTTATGACCTGAATCAGTGTGCGCGGGGGCCGCTTCTGGCATACTGTGATACAGCGTCCCCGCGCAAGAGTCAGATCGAATACCGTGCAACGACGCATGGAGGGACAAAGACCGATGAAAAAAATAGTTGTCATACATATCAACGACGGCGAGGAGACGACGGTTGTTGAGTTCTTGGGCCAGCCGATGGAAATTCACCGGATTGGCTGTCATGGCGAGCCTGACAAGGCCGAGGCGCTGATCAAGCAGTTCGATGGCGCCGTGGACGTGATCGGCCTGGAAGGCATGCCCCATTGGCTGGAATTGGGGCCGGCGCGGCGCGAACATGCGGTTGGCAGCCGCTTGAGCAAGGTCGTGACGCAGACGCCGGTGGTGGACGGCAGCGGTATTCGCGCCGGCATCGAGCGTTGGGGCGTCATCCTGGCCGATCGCGCGCAGCCGGGCATCTTTGCCGGCAAGCGAATTCTGATGGCGCCAGGCTTGAACCATGCCGGGCTGTCGCAATCGCTGGGCCGGCGCAGCGAGCAGATGCGCTTTGCGGACCCGGAGATCTTCTTTGCCCTGCCGGACATTCCCGGCGTCGGCGCCAAGTGGACCCTGGAGCAGGCGGCCGCGCCTACGCTGGAGCAACTGCAGAATGCGCCTTTCCGCCGCCTGCTGCCCGAGGCCGGTCATCCTGGCGTGGAGCGCAGCCAGGCGCCGTTCGACTGGGCCGATCTGCTGGCCGGCGACATTGGCGCCATCCGTCGCTACGCGCCGGACAACCTGAAGCATAAGACCATCGTGGTGGAATCGGCGACCGCAGAGGATGTCGAAGACCTGAAGCGCCGCGGCGCCAGCATCGTGGTGACGATGATGCCCGCGCTGGCGGACAGGGGCGCGCTCAGCCCCTGGTCGGCCACAGTGTTCGAGTGCTGCCTGGTGGCCGCCCGGCGCCATCCGGACGCGCCGTTGAACGAGGACACCTATCTCGATCTGATGGCCGATCTGCAATGGACGCCAGGCATTCGCTATCTGCAGCCGGAGGAGATGGGCCTGAACAAGTTCGCCTTCGTCATTCACCCGCTCAACATCGGTTTCATCCACAAGGACAAGCGCTTCCGCTGGACCCAGTATTTGCCGGATGAAATCGTGGAGCCGGTAGCCGCGCAGATTCCACCCATGTACGTGGGCAAGATCACAGGCGGGCAGTCACCCACCACCGGGCAGAAGATCGAGGGCTATCTGATTAGCCTGGGCAGCACGCCGCGTGAGATGATGAGCCGCGACGAGAACTTCACCTATCAGAAGCTGATGCAGTCGGCCAAGATGGCCGAGCGCCTGGGCGCGCGCATCATGGGGCTGGGCGCGTTCACGTCGGTGATTGGCGACGCCGGCATCACCACCGCGCACCAGTGCGACATCGCCATTACCAGCGGCAACAGCCTGACTGTCGCCGCAACCCTGGAGGCGGCCAAGCAGGCGGTCATCAAGATGGGCGCGGCGGACCTGACGAAGGGCAAGGCGATGGTGATCGGCGGCACCGGTTCGATTGGCTCGGTCTGCGCGCGGCTGATTGCGCAGGCGATCAAGGACGTGGTGCTGGTTTCGATCGAGCCGGAGCGGCTGATCGAGTTCAAGCGCATGATCGAGGAGGAGACGCCCGGCGCGCAGGTGACGATTTCGACGCGGGCCGGCGACCTGGTGGCGGACTGCGATCTGATCATTACGGCCACTTCAGCCTTTGGTCAGCGCATCGTGGACATCACCAAGTGCAAGCCCGGCGCGGTGATTTGCGACGTGGCGCGGCCGCCCGACATCAGCGAGCAGGAAGCCGCGCTGCGGCCCGACGTGCTGGTGATCGAATCGGGCGAGGTGCTCATTCCGGGCGACATCAACATCACCTATGATATTGGCTTGCCGCCCAAGACGGTCTACGCCTGCCTGGCGGAGACGTCGCTGCTGGCGATGGAGGGGCGCTTCGAGGATTACACGCTGGGGCGCAACATCACGATGGAGCGCGTCAAGGAAATCTACCGGTTGTTCAAGAAGCACGGCTATCGGTTGGGCGGTCTGCGTTCGCACGGCAAGTTCGTGACCGATGAAGATGTGCAGGCGAAGCGGGAGAAGGCCGACTACTGGCGCGGCCACCCGGACGAGTTCAAGGCCATGCAGAAGGAAACCGGCGCCGCGCTGGAGAGGATTCCACGCATGTCCAAGGGGGTCAAGACCAAGCAGAACTCGCTCAAGCAGTGGGGGCCGTTGGCCGCAGGCGCAGGCGTCCTCGGCGCGCTGGCACTGGCGGGGCGAGGCAGGAAGTAGGGGGGGAGATCAGGGATTGGAGATCAGAGATTGGAGATCAGGGGTGGGGGAAGTGCGTGGGTCTCCGCTCTCCGGTCTCCGGTCTCCGGTCTCCGCTCTCCGCTCTCCGCTCTCCGCTCTCCGGTCTCCGGTCTCCGGTCTCCGCTCTCCGCTCTCCG
>JAYRVL010000684.1:0-3315 GCA_041918575.1 Anaerolineae bacterium
ACGCCGCCGAATGAATTCGGGGGCAAGGGGGGCGTTCCGCCGGGGGGCCGCCCGCCGAATGAATTCGGGGCGAAGGGGCGTTCCGCCGCAAGGTCGGCCTGCGCCGACCGACGCCGCCGAATGAATTCGGGGGCAAGGGGGGCGTCCCGCCGGGGGGCCGCCCGCCGAATGAATTCGGGGCGAAGGGGCGTTCCGCCGCAAGGTCGGCCTGCGCCGACCGGTCTTGCGGCCACTTGCGTGGACGCAAGGCGGCAGGCTCATCAGACGCGATTTCAATTGCTCGCCGGCGGCGGTACGCCGCCGATGTAGTTACCCAGTATCAAGCCAGGAAGACAAGGCATGGAGATCATCTCTGTTCACTCGTTTCGGGGCGGCACAGGCAAATCAAATACAGCCGCCAATCTGGCAGCGGTGATGGCGCTGAGCGGAAAACGCGTCGGCGTGGTGGATACCGACATCCATTCTCCTGGTATTCATGTATTGTTCAACGTTCACGAGGACGAGATTGAACATCCCCTCAATGACTACTTATGGGGCAAGTGTTCGATCTCCGACACCGCCATTGATGTCAGCGACCGCCTGGGCCAGCCAGTTCCAGGGCGGATCTTCTTGATTGCATCCAGCATGAAATCCGGTGATATTGCCCGCGTCCTCCGTGAGGGCTATGACGTTGGACTGCTCAATGACGGTTATCAACGCCTGATGGACGACTTGAATCTGGATGTTTTGCTGATTGATACCCACCCTGGCCTGAACGAAGAAACTTTGCTCTCGATTGCCATCTCCGATGCGCTGGTGCTCATCATGCGTCCCGATTCGCAGGACTACCAGGGGACTGCGGTTACGGTCGAAGTAGCGAAGAAACTCGACGTGCCGCATATGCTGATCGTGGTCAACAAGGCGCCGCCTACCTGGAATCTCAATCAGATCAAAGCGCGTGTCGAACGCACTTTCGATTGTCCGGTCGCCGCGGTGCTTCCCCACTCGGATGAGATGATGACCCTCGCCAGTGAGGGAATCTTCGTCACCCGCTATCCCAACCATCCCATGACAAGCCTGTACAAACAGATCGCGCACGCGCTGAACATTTGACATGACTTCACTCACGGACCGCGCCGCCGCGCTGAGCGCTGTGCGCATCTTCTCCACAACGCCGGCCGAGGCGCTCAGGTTCATTGCCCCACTGCTCGAAGAAATCAGCGTGGCCGCCGGCCAAAGGGTGTTCGGGCGCGGGGAATTGGGCGATGCCATGTACATTATCCAGCAGGGACGCATGAGCGTGCATGACGGTGAGCGCGAACTGGATAATCTTGGCCCAGGCGACGTTTTCGGCGAGATGGCCGCGCTAGACCCAGAACCGCGCAGCGCAACGGTCATTGCGGCTGAAAACAGCACCCTCTGGCGCTTGAACCAGGCCGACCTGACCGATCTGCTGCGCCAACAGCCGGCGCTTAGGCGCGGTATCATTCGCATCTTATCCGAGCGTCTGCGCCACCTGGTAGCCAGCATGTCGGCCGATTTTGCCTACATGCAGCAGTTTGCTCGCCTGACCGCGGCCGCGGTCGCCATCGAACGCGGCGTCTACCAGCCTGAGAGTCTCGATGACGTGGCTGGCCGCGCGGACGAATTGGGGCAGTTGGGTCGGGTTTTCCAACAGATGATTCGCGAGCTGGCGCGGCGCGATCAACAACTGCGTGACCAGTTGGCTTGCCTGGAAATGGAGATTGACAACGCCAAGAAGGCTCGCCAGGTGGCTGAGTTGACTGAAACCGAGGCCTTTCACGATTTGCAGCAGCAGGCCCGGCGTCTGCGCCGGCGCCAGGAGCGGCATCGCCCAGCCCCGGTGGAAGCAGCCGCGCCCGCCCTGCCCGCGCACCCTGGCCTGGATCGCGCCCGCCAGTACGTCATCGAACGCCTGAGCCGGGAACTTGCCCCCATTTACACCTATCACGCTCTTTCTCACACCCTGAATGATGTCGTGCCGGCCGTCGAACGACTGGCGGCATGGTCAGGCATCGAAGGCGAAGACCTGCTCCTGCTGCGCACCGCGGCCCTTTTCCACGACATCGGCTTTGTCAGCCGCAGCGACAACCATGAGCTGATGAGCGTGGACATTGCCCGGACCGTTCTGCCCGGCCTGGGGTACCAGCCAGGACAGATTGACGCCATCTGCGGCATCATCATGGCGACGCGACTGCCCCAGAGTCCGCGCACTCTCCTGGAGCAGATCATGGCCGACGCCGACCTGGATGTGCTGGGCCGCGCCGATTTTCTTGCACAGAGCGCTGCGCTGCGTGCAGAAATGGCCGCCACCGGTTCTGTACAGAGCGACTACGAGTGGTACCAGTTTCAATTTCAGTTCCTGCGCCGCCATCGCTACCACACCGCAGCCGGCCGCGCCCTGCGCCAGGACGAAAAAGAGGCCAACCTGGCAATCCTGGCGCGCCTGATCGAAAGCTGCCCCCCGCAGCCGCCTACCCAATCCGCCGCTGAAGGCCAACCGCATGACTGAACAGGCCGGCGCGAACCAGGATATGTTGTCCCAGGCTGAGATGGTGTCAGCCCTGGCCGCAACCACGATCTTCACGACCCTGCCCGACGAGACCCTGCGAAAAGTAGCCGCGCTGTTGCGGCCGCACAGCCTGGCTGCCGGTGAACTGCTCTTTGCCCGCGACGATCCTGGCGACTGCATGTACATCGTGGTCAAGGGTCGCGTGCGGGTGCATGACGGCGAAAGGGTCTTGAACGATTTGTGGGCCGGGTCAGTCGTGGGCGAAATGGCTATCCTTGACGATGCCGGCCGCGTAGCCTCCGTCACCGCGGTGGAACCGACCGTTCTGCTGCGCCTGGACGAGGCGCCTTTCCAGGTCTTGATGGATGCGCGACCGGAGATCAGTTTCGCCATCATCACCGTGCTTTGCCAATACCTGCGCGCCCGCATGCGCGATATGGCGGAGGACTTCGTTTACCTGCAGAACATCGGCCGCATGACCGCGGCTGCGGCCGCGCTGGAGGACAATCGCTTCGATCCGGTCTCTATCACGGACCTGACCAGGCGCTTTGATCCGCTTGGGCAACTGGCGCGGGCTTTTCAACATATGGCCGCGGAGGTCGTTGCGCGTGAAGCCAACCTGCGCGACCAGGTGCAATCGCTCATCATCGAGATTGACCAGGCCACGAAAGCGCGGCAGGTAGCAGAAATCACAGAGACTGAGGCCTTCCGCCGGCTGCGGGAACAGGCAAGCGCCCTGCGCAGCCGCCGATATTCGTAGTCCAACCCGTTTCAACCGTAGGTCACGCCTCCGGCGTGACGAC
>JAYRVL010000685.1:0-3739 GCA_041918575.1 Anaerolineae bacterium
TAGCGCAGCGCAGTAGCGCTTAGCGCAGTGCGCAGCGCAGTATCGCTTAGCGCAGCGCAGTAGCGCTTAGCGCAGTGCGCAGCGCAGTAACGCTTAGCGCAGCGCAGTAGCGCAGCGCAGTAGCGCTTAGCGCAGTGCGGCTTCCGTCTTGGGGTGGAAGAAATGCGCGTTGTCCATGTTGAAGACCACGTCAATTTTGTCGCCGGCCACGGTATGGGTGCGCGGATCAACACGGGCGACGAACTGCTTCTTGCCTGTGAGCAGGTAGAGGAAGATTTCATTGCCCATCAGTTCGGTGACGTCCACGTCGGCCTGCATGGGCGCCGGGCTGATGCTGGGCGGTTCGAAGCCGCGTGTGTGAATGTCTTCCGGCCGGATGCCAAAGATGATTTCCTGGCCCTTGTGCTTGCGCATGGCTTCGCCGCGGGCGCCGGGGATCTCCAGGCGGAACGTACCGCCATCCACGATCATCTTGCCATCGGTTTCCACCAGGGTGGTCTCGAAGAAGTTCATGGAGGGGCTGCCGATGAAGCCAGCCACGAAGACGTTGGCGGGCCGGTCGTACAGATTTTGGGGAGAATCAATCTGCTGCAGCAGGCCATCCTTCATGACCGCGATGCGGCTGGCCATCGTCATGGCCTCGACCTGGTCATGGGTGACATAAATGAAGGTGGTGCCCAGTTGGCGATGCAGCTTGCTGATCTGGGCGCGTGTTTGCACGCGCAGCTTGGCGTCCAGGTTGGACAGCGGCTCGTCGAAGAGGAAGACCTTCGGTTCGCGCACAATGGCGCGACCAACGGCCACGCGCTGGCGCTGACCGCCGGAGAGCTGCTTCGGCTTGCGGTCGAGCAGTTGGGTGATGCCGAGGATTTCGGCCGCGTTCTTCACGCGCTGGTCAATCTCGGTCTTGGGCATCTTGCGCAGCTTGAGGCCAAAGGCCATATTGTCGTAGACGCTCATGTGTGGATAGAGCGCGTAGCTCTGAAACACCATGGCGATGTCGCGATCTTTGGGCGGAACATCGTTGACGATGCGCTCACCGATCTTGATCGTGCCGTCGCTGATCTCTTCGAGACCGGCGAGCAGGCGCAGGGAGGTGGTTTTACCACAGCCAGACGGACCGACAAAGACGAGGAACTCTTTGTCTTCGATGAAGATGTTCAGGTCGTTGACCGCGGTGACATCTCCCCATCGTTTGAAAACATGTTCGAACGTTACACTAGCCATAAGAAATGCAGCTCCTTACAGGTGAGAATTGAGTTGCGGACTGTGGCGCAGACGTCAGACAGAACTGTGCGGTCGCCGCTGTCAGAGACACTCGTTGCCAGATAGACGAGATGCCCGGCGCAAGAATAATGAGCGCCGGAACCGCGGGCCAGGGGGTGAAGGCTAGAAATCACCATGGATCCCGTGTTCCCCGACAGGACGGGGCTAAGAGCCGAAACCGTTCCAACGTCCGTACCGGTTGGATGTAAGAGTCAGATGACGTGGTTTGTTGGGGCGCCTCCTCTCTGCTGAAAGCAGCATCATCGTCAGGGGGACCTGACAGCAGTATACCACATTTTTTGCAGTTGGCAAAGTCATTCGTTTTGGCTCAGGAATTCCAAATAAGGTCAAATGTAGGCGTTGATCGGACCTGGATTGGAGGCTTCAGCCGGTTTCTTGGCCAGCAAAGCCGCAAACTGCGCCGGCTAGCGCCTCGATTCCGGTTACATCGGGAATTCCTGGTTTCGGCTCGATGAGCGCAGCAGGGACAGGTTGCGGGTGGAAGGCCCGCGCTGCCGGTCTTTCCTTGACATCCTGCTCAAATCTGCGATAATGACAGCCAACGCCTGGAAAAGTCATTATACTGAAGGAATCGCAATGTCACGCCGTTTTGTCGGCTCTGCGCAGCCGTCGCCTCAATCAGCGCAATTCAATCTGCCGCCGCCGATCGTCATTCGCACCACTAAACAACTCAGCGCCTTGCTGCCACAACTGCTGGCGGCCGAGGCCGTCGCGGTTGATACCGAGGCCAACAGTCTGTTTGCCTACCATCACAAAGTATGCCTGATTCAACTGTCGGTGCAGCAGTCCCAGGCCCCTGACGGGCGTGACATCTGCGATTACATCCTTGATCCGCTGGCGATTGAGCTGGATTTGCGGCCATTGGCGGCGCTGTTTGCGGCCCCCCAGGTCTTGAAGGTCTTTCACGCGGCCGAGAACGATGTGCTCATGCTCAAGCGTGATTACGGCTTCGACTTCGTCAATGTCTTCGACACCTTGTGGGCCGCGCGTATCCTCGGCTGGCGTGAGGTGGGGCTGGGCGCCATCCTGGAAAAGCAGTTCAACGTGGTCATGGATAAGCGCATGCAGCGCGCCAATTGGGGCAAGCGCCCGCTGACGCGCGCCCAACTGGCCTATGCGCGCCTGGACACCCATTACCTGCTCGAGCTGCGCGCCCGCCTGGAGGAGGAGTTGAGCCGCCGTGGTCGCCTGGCCGAAGCGCAGGACGCCTTTGCCAGCGTCACTGCGGTTGAGTACACCCATCGCCCGTTCGATCCCGATGGCTTCTGGCGGTTGCGCGACGCGCGCCGGCTGGAAGGCGGCCGGTTGGCGGCCTTGCGCGCTGCCTACGTGTGGCGCGAAGAGAAGGCGCGCATGCTCGATCAGCCTCCTTTCAAGGTGGTGGCCGACCAGACGCTCGTCAATTTGGCTGAACGCCTGCCCGCCTCGCTCGACGAACTGCTGACAATGTCGGGCATCAATCCGGCGTTCATGCGCCGATTTGGCGCTGACCTGGTGCAGGTCATGCGGCAGGCCGCGACCGGCCCCGCGCCGGCGGCGCCCAAGCGTGTGAATAGGCCGTCCGTGCGGCCAGACGAAGGCGCCGCGGCCCGTTTCGAGGCGCTGCGCGCCTGGCGCACCACACGCGCCGCCGAGCGCGGCGTGGATGCCGACGTCGTCATGACCAACGAGGTCTTGATGAATATCGCCCGCCATGCTCCCACCACCCTGGCCGACCTGGCCGCGTGTGAGGGCCTTAGTCCGGCCAAACAGGCGCTGTACGGCCCCGAAATCATGACTGTGCTCGGTCATGATTCGTGAATTCCTCGTGTCTGACGCCCACCACGGGACGTGACTACCAGCATCAAGAAGGATTCCCAATGAAAGTGACATTCCACGGCGCCGCCCAAACGGTGACCGGCTCCATGCACCTGGTCGAAGTCAACGGTCAGCGGCTGTTGTTGGACTGCGGCCTTTACCAGGGGCCGCGCGCCGAGACCTATGCCCGCAATCTGCATTTTCCTTTCGATCCGGCCACGATTGACGCGGTGATCCTTTCGCACGCGCACATTGACCATGCCGGTAATCTGCCCAACCTGGTCAAGCGGGGCTTCCGCGGCGCGATCTGGGCCACGCCGGCCACGCGCGACCTGTCGGTTTCCATGCTGCAAGACAGCGGTCATATTCAGGAGAGCGACGTGGAGTTTGTCAACAAGCGCCGCGCCCGCGAGGGGCAGCCGCCGGTTGAGCCGATTTACACGCGCGCCGATGCCCTGGCCTCCCTCAAGTATTTCATGACGGCCGATTACGAGCGCCCGGTCCCGGTGTTGCCCGGCCTGACGCTGACGTTTTTCGACGCCGGGCATATTCTTGGCTCGGCCATGGTGCAGTTGGACTGTCAGGAAGGCGGCCGCACCTCGCGCCTGGTCTTCTCCGGCGATCTCGGCCGCAAGGGCCTTGCCATCCTGCGCGA
>JAYRVL010000686.1:0-3196 GCA_041918575.1 Anaerolineae bacterium
AAGGGGGGAGGAGTGGCCTCGCCTCACCCCCCGGCCCCTTATCCTCTTCGCACGGCGTCGAGGAGAAGGGGGGAGGAGTGGCCTCACCTCAACCCCCGGCCCCTTATCCTCTCCGCACGGCGGCGAGGAGAAGGGGGGAAGAGTGCGGAGCGGCGTTGGCGACGATGCTATTGTTAGGTTGGCAATGCGATTACGGATAAGCGGGCGGGGGCGGCAGGGCCTGGCCGGAGTCGGGGTCAATCATCAGGGAGGAGACATTCACCGCCTCGAAGTCAGCGCCATGCACGCCCGTCTGCAGTTGGTGCAGATCGTCATCGTCCCAACGCGCATCGGGCGCGCCGGAGAGGTACCAGTTGCTGCCATTGTCGGCCACCATCATGCCGTAGCGTTTGAGCGCGGTGAGAATGACGCGGTTGGCGGCAGAGAAGGCGCTGATGTCGAAGCTGGCCTTCAGGCGGAAGCGCTGGCCCATGGGCGGGTAGGCCGGATTGGTGGAGATGGAGGCAAAATGGCGCGCCGGCCAGACGTAGGCGCGTCGCGTGTTCTGCACGGTGAAGCGCAGGGCATGGGTGATCTCGCCGGCTGCCACCTCATCGTAGGTGACCAGGCCAGGGAGCACAGGCAGCCCGGCCGCGTCGGCTGATGTCCAGGAGTCCGGGCGCAGGGTGTGCGCCAGCAGGTTGAAGACCGCGCCATTACCGGCATCCCAATGATTGCCAGAACGGGGCCAGGCGTAGTACAATTCATACAAATAGCACGTATCGTGCTCCACGGCCAGCACATGACGGTCGCCTGTGCTGTTCGGCCCGCCCTCGATGGGCGCGTCGAGCGGAATGGGATAGGGGCCGGGATCGCTTTCTTCGGGATACCAGATGAAGTTGATGGGCATCAAGGGCTGGCTGGCAGGAACGGTGATGAAGGGGATGCCGATGGCCGCGCCCTGCCAGAGCGCGGCGCCAAAATCGGGGTGCATCCCCGTAGTCGGGCCGATCGAGTTGATGTAAACCTGCGAGTTGGTATCCAGCGGCATGGCGTCCACCCGGGTGTTCCAGATGTTGTCTGGCGGGAAGAAGGGGCAGGTGCTCAAGGCGGTGCATGTGTTTTGCCAACGCACCGCGACCTGCTGAATGTCGGTGACGGAAATACTGCCATCGCCATCCCGATCGAAGCGGGGATCGGTGGACGCGGCAGTCCAGCGGCCGGCGATGTTCGTCACATCGTTGACATCAACGCTGCCGTCATGGTTGAAATCAGGGCAGGTTCCGGCCGCGGCCGCTGGCCTGGCCGGGAGCGCGAGGGTTACGAGACCGATCAGAAAAATGAGACTACCCAAGATCTGTCGTACGCGCATGAATCACCTCCGTGGCTTAATATCAAAAAACGACGCCGGCGCCATGATACAACGCGAACGATAGACATGCAATAGTCACTCAAGCATAGGATGCACAAGGATGACGCAAGAAACCGTTGGATATGTTGAGCTTGAATGGACATGCCGGCAGTGCAGCCGGCGCAACCCCGGTGAACGCAAGACTTGCGCCAGTTGCGGCGCGGCGATGGCAGCCGATGCCGCGTTCGAGTTGCCGGCGCAGCAGGAACTGCTGCAAGACCAGGGCAAGCTGGCCCGCGCCGTGTTGGGGCCGGATATTGCCTGCGGCTTCTGCGGCACGCGCAACGCGGCCGACGCCAAAATCTGCAAACAGTGCGGCGCAGACCTGACGCAGGGCAAGGCGCGCAGCAGCGGCCAGGTAGTGGGCGCGCTGCAAACCGCGCCGCTGCCGGACATGACATGCCCTTTCTGCGGCGCAAAAAACCCCGCTAACGCCGCCAAGTGCAAGCAGTGCAATGGCAACCTGGCGGCCGCGCCGGCTGCGCTGGCGCCGGCGCCCGCCAGCCGGCCCGCGACCCCGGCCTGGCTGTGGCTGGCCGTCGCCGGCTTGATTGGCCTGTGCGTGGTGGGGTTCCTGGTGTTCAGCGCGCAGGGCAGTCGCCGCGCCACCACCATGGCCGCGGTGGAAAGCGTGCAGTGGCAGCGCACCATCGCCATCCTGGGCCTGCGCCCGGAGACCTACAGCGCCTGGCGGGATGAGGCGCCGGCGGGCGCGCAAATCAACACGTGCGAGCCGCAAGTGCGCTATGTGCAGGCAGAGCCGGCCGCCGATGCCGAAAAGGTCTGCGGCACGCCCTATGTGCTCGACCAGGGCAGCGGTTTTGGCAAAGTGGTGCAGGACTGCGAGTATCGCGTCTATGACCAGTGGTGCGAGTATCAGACGCTAACCTGGACCGTGATTGACACCGTGGCGGCCGAGGGGACCGATCTTTCGCCGGCCTGGCCGCTCATCCCGATCGTGCAGGGCGAGCGCGAAGGGTCGCGCACGGAGCGCTACCGGGTGGTTTTCAGCGACGATGGGCAGCAAATCACCTATGCGCCCGACAGCGCGGACGAATTCGTGCAGTTCGAGCCGGGCAGCGTCTGGCAGCTCACCATCAACGGCTTCGGCGACATCACCGACCTGCAGCCGGCGCCTTGAGGAGAAGACCATGCCAGCAGCCGATGCCCTCCGTTGGGATGAGCGTTATCGCAGCGGGCAGCACCCCGGCTTCGATCGGCCGCGAGCCTTCCTGGTTGAGCAGAGCGCCTGGCTGCCCGGCCAGGGGCTGGCGCTCGACGTGGCGATGGGATTGGGCGCCAATGCGGGCTGGCTGTTGACCCGCGGCCTGCGCGTCATCAGTGTGGACATCAGCGCAGTGGCGGTGCGCCAGGCCCGCGCCCGTCACCCCGGCCTGCAAGCGGTGATTGCCGATCTCACGTCGTTTTGTCTGCCGCCGGACAGCTTCGATGTCATCGTCAATTTCTACTACTTGCAGCGCGATTTGTGGCCGCAGTTTGTGCAAGCGCTGCGCCCCGGCGGCGTGCTGATCTGCGAAACCCTCACGCAGGCTGTGCGCCAGGTGCGCCCGGAAATGTCCCCCGAATTCCTGCTCTCGCCGGACGAACTGCGCCAGGGCTTTCCGGGCCTGGAGATTCAAGTTTACCGCGAGACATGGATCGAGGCCGGCTGCGATTCACCGCGGCCAGTGGCCAGCCTGGTCGCAACCAAGCTGTAGCGCAAGCCCCCGGCTTGCCTTTTCAACGCAAAGGCGCCAGGACGCAAAGGCGCCAGGGCTGTAGCGCAAGCCTCCGGCTTGCCTTTTC
>JAYRVL010000687.1:0-6997 GCA_041918575.1 Anaerolineae bacterium
ATGAATTCGGGGCGAAGGGGCGTTCCCGCCGCCATGTCGGCCTGCGCCGACTGGCCTTGCGTCTCGCCTGCTTACGTGGCCAGCTTCTCCAGCGCGGCCCGATCACAGATGCGAATGCTTTGCCGTTCGACGGCAATGACCCCTTCTGCTTCCAGGTTGCGCATGGCGCGCTGGATCACATCGGGCACCGTGCCCAGGCGCGAGGCGAGTTCGGCTTGGGTGAACCAGCGCGGGCGGTGCAGCGTATCCCCGATGGCCTCATCGAGCAGCAGCCGCGCCAGCCGGCCGGTGACGGGCCGCAGCGACAGGTCAGCCACCAGCGCGACCAGGTCAGCCACGCGACCCGCCATGTTTTCCAGCACGCGCTCCGCAAAGTCGGGCCGTTCAGCCAGCAGGCGCCGGATCGAATCGCGGCGCAGGAGCCACACTCCCGCCTCTTCGAGGGCAATGGCCGCGGCCGGGTTGGGGCGCCTGGCAAAAACCCCCGCCTCGTTGAAGGTCTCGCCGGGGCCGATGAAGCGCAGAACCTGCTCCCGGCCCTCCGGCGACGTCTTGAGCACTTTCAGCCAGCCGCGCTGCAGCACATAGAGGCCCGGGGATGTCTCGCCTTCCAGGAAAACCACCTCGCCTGCCGCGTAGTCGCGCCACAGCGCGTCACGGGCCAGGGCAGCCAGGACCGAGTCGTCCAGGCCGGTCAGGAAGACGACTTTGCGGAGTTGTTCGATCAGGGAGGCAAGCGCGGCGCTAATAGCCATGCAGAATCCTTGTCTTGATAAACGAAGACCGAGTATCCCCGACGCGCGAGTAAATGGAAGGCTTCGGCTCGACGTAACATGGTATACTCCGCCTCCTGCATCAAGCGCGTGAGTGTATCGTGTTCCGCTGCGGTCAGTGCGCGTTCTTCTTGCAGTTCCGCCAATACCTCCAGCTCGGCTTGCTGACGTTCATCCATGATGCTGCCAGCCATGCCCCACAAAGCTGCATCACTCAACGATTGCATCCGGCTCAGTTCCCAGCGCCAGCCTGGCGGTATGTCAGATTCCAAAGGCGGCATGGTAAGAGTCATGGGAGGCTACGCGGACGGCGGATGCCCGGCCTGGCCTTGCAGCACCCGCTGGCTGGCGGCCAGCCCGCTGCCGACGTCGAAGCGATAGCCCACGCCGTGCAGACCCTGTTCGATGGCGCCGACCGTGGCGAGGACATCCGCCGCGTTGACCGCGCCCATGTGGCCGATGCGGAAGTAGCGCGTGCGCATGGCCGGGTGCAGTCCGCCGGCCAGGATGACGCCGGCCGCATTGATCTTGCCCAGCAGCGCCGGCCCATCAACGCCGTCGGGGAAATAAGGCGCGCTGAGGGTATGGGCCGCGATGTCTGGCCGCAGCGGCGCCTGGCTCAAGCCCAGCGCGGTCAGGCCGGCCTTGATCGCGTCGCTCAGGCGAACGTGACGCGCGACGCGGGCCTCCATGCCTTCTGCGATGATCTGCGCCAGGCTGACATCCAGCGCCAGCACCAGGTTGACGGCCGGCGTGCCAAAATAGGCCGGCTTGCGCGCCTGATAGGCCCGCATGATCGGCAGCCAGTTGCCCCAATCTGCGTAGTAGCTGGCAACTGGTCGCGTGCGGCGCTGAAAGGTCTCCAGGCTGGCTGGCCGCGCCATGACCAGCGCCAACCCCGGCGGCGCCCCCAGCGCTTTCTGCGACGCAGTCAGCGCCACGTCCACGCCCCACGCCTGCATGGGCAGGGCTTCGCCGGCCACGGAACAAACGCCATCTACCACGCTGAGCGCGCCCGCGGCGCGGGCCAGTTTGGCCAGGCCGGCCACGTCGGTCAACACCCCGGTGGAAGTGTCCACATGCGTGATGGTCATCAGCTTGAAGCGATCCTGCTGCAGCGCCCGCTCCACCTCAGCCAGGGCAGGCGCATCGCCCACCGCAGGCGCAGGCACGTGTGTGACCAGCGCGCCCGAACGCTCGCAGATCGCGGCCATGCGGTCGCTGAAAAAGCCGGTGTTGATCTGCAAAACGCGGTCGCCCGGCTCCAGCAGATTGGCGACGGCCGCTTCCATGGCCAGGGTGCCCGAACCGGCCAGGACGAACGGCTGGCCGTCGGGCGCCTGAAAGACGGCGCACAGATTGTCCAGCGCCCGGCCGAAGACCTCGATGAAATCGGGCGCCACATGGCTGGGCGTTGGCTCGGCCAGGGCCGCCATCACCGCCGGTTCGAATTCGATGGGGCCGGGGATCATGAGCAGCTTGCGTGCTTTGTGTGTTTGCATGGCGTTCCTTGTCTTGTGCGAGCAGTTCAGTTGGGAGCAGGCGTCTGTTTGCGGCGCAGGCGCGCGATGACCACGGGCGCCAGCGCCAGCAGCGCGCCGCCCACGCCGATGGCCACCTCGCGAAACGTGAAGGCGGGGCGCGAGAGGGCCATGTAGCTGTTGTCCGGCGTGAAGTAGGTGCGCGCCACGCGCTGCAAATCGCCAAGCGTGACTGCTTCGATCTCGGCAAAGAAATCGGGCAGCGATTCGCCAGGGCGCAGGGTCAGCGCGGGGCCGGTGAACACCTCGGCCAGGCGATCGTTGCTGTCCATGGAGAGCACATTGCGCCCGCGGATGGCGCGCTTGGCGTAATCCAGGTCGGTTTGCGCCAGCTTGCCGGTCTTGACCTCGGCCAGCACCTGGTCAATGTAATCCAGGATGGCGTCCACGTTGTGGCCGTCGGCGTCGGTTTCGATGCTGAAATAGCCGACATCGGTCATGGTGTTGTTGGCCGCGCCCAGCCAATAGACCAGGCCGCGGCGTTCGCGCATCTCCTCGCGCAGGCGGTCGCCGATGATCCAGCTCAGCACCAGGATGGAGGCCTGGTCCGGGTGATTGAGGCCCACGGTGCGCGCGCCGTACCACAGGTAGGCGCGGTCAATCCAGTCGGGCCACTGCATGCGCACTTCCACGAAGCGGGTCGGGCCGGGCTGGGCGGCCGGCAGCGCGGGCGGGGTATGACCAGGCTTGAACTCGCCAAACCAGGTCGCGGCCTCGGCAAACGCGGTCGGCGCTTGCACATCGCCCACGATGAGCAGGGTCATGTTGTTGGGAATGTAGAAACGACGGTAGAAGGCCAGCAGGTCCTGCCGCGTGATGCGCTGCAGGGTGCGCTCGTAGCCGGTCACCTCACGCTCCAGCGCGGCGCCGGGGAACAACTGACGCATGAGGCTCTTGTACAAATCGTATTCAATGTGCAGCCGGTCGGCCAGGTCTTCCAGCCAGTTGAAAAAGGCGCCCATGCGGCCCCCGCGCTCCTGGAAGATGACCCCTTTCTCCTTGCGCACCTGTTCGTCGCTCAGGCTGCTGCGGAAGACAATCTCCGCCAGCCAGTCCAGCGCCAGGCCCAGGTGTTCGGCCATCACCTCAACTTCATAGATGGTGCCTTCATGCCCGGTATAGCCGTTGAAGCTGCCGCCCACGCGTTCGATCACCTGGCGAATATCCTTCTCTTGCCAGCGCGGGGTGCCGTCGAAGATCAGATGTTCCAAAAAATGGGCAATGCCGTTCTGTCCTTCGGTCTCGTAGCGGGCGCCCACGCGCACCACCAGCCGCAGGACCACCGAGCCGCTGCCCGCACGTTCCTTGCACCACACCACCAGCCCGTTGGGCAGGGTTGTCTGTTCGATCTGTAGGAGGGGATGAATTGGATTACTCAATGATGCCTTTTTGCTCCCTGACTGAATTATTCTCTGAGGACTGATTATATCGTAAGTGGCGCGCTCTGTCTACATACGAAGGCCGGGTTACAGCAATTCCAAGCGATTCCTGTCATTCTTGCCCACTCGCGCCATCTGTGTTACGATGCGGTTTCTACAGGCCGGCCCGGCTTTGCAGCCAGGCCGGTTTTGCGTGCAAGGTTCATGTGAGAGGGCGTATGAGTGTCATTCAATCTATCACCGCGGCCGCGCGGCGTCGCGATTTCAACCTGGGCGTGCTCAACGGCATCCTGTTTGGCGGCGTGGACACCCTGTTCGATCCGAGTCTGGTGCTGGTGACGTTCGCCAGCTTCCTGACCGATTCGCCCATCCTGCTAGGCCTGGTCTACCCGATGAGCCAGGCGGGTTGGTTCTTGCCCCAACTGTGGGTGTCGGGCTGGTTTCAGAGCAAACCGACGGCGCTGCCTATCTATCGGGTCATGGCCGTCATCCGTACGATCTGTCTGGTCCTGCTGACACTGACCGCTTACGCCGTCAAGGACAAGGGCTGGCAGTTGGGCCTCTTTTTCACGCTGCTGATGGCGAACCAACTGGCGGCTGGCTTCAGCGGCTTGTCGTTCATGGATGTGGTGGCAAAGGTCGTACCGCCCGGCGAGCGCGGGCTGTTCTTTGCCTGGCGATTGGCGTTGGGCAGCCTGCTGGGCGTGGGCGCGGGCGTTTGGGTGCGCAGCCTGCTCAGTGAAACCAGCCCTATCCGTTTTCCCAACAATTTTGCGCTGATGTTTGCCGTGGCCAGCGTTCTGGCTGCGGCCGGCATGGCCGCGTTTGCGGCGCTGCGCGAGCCGATCAACCAGGCGCTGGTCCCGCGTGCCAGCCTGATCGGTCAGTTGCGGCGGGCGCGCACCGCCTTGCAGACCGATACGAACTTTCGCGGCTTCCTGGGGCTGCGCCTGGCCTTGATTGGCGGCAGTATGGCTACGCCTTTTTTCACCGTCTTTGCTGCGCAGCGTCTGCAGGTTGCGGCCGGCGCCGTGGGTATTTTCCTGTCGGCCAACATCGCGGCCAGCCTGGTGGCTTACATCGTTTGGGGTCAACTTTCGGCGCGGCGTGGTAATCGTTTCGTGCTGCGCATTGGCGCCGGCCTGGGCGTGCTCGTCCTGGCCTTTGCGCTCATGGCCTGGCCGTTGAGCCGTCTCCTCGGCGCGCAGACGTTCGTTGTCCTGATTTTCATCCTGGTCGGCGTGCGTGATGCGGCCGTGGGCGTCTCACTTGGCCCCCTGCTTCTCGACATGACCCCTGCGGCCGCGCGCTCGCTCTACATCGGCTTCACCAACACCCTGGTCGGCATCACCGTTCTGCTCACCGGCATCGCCGGCGTCATCGTGGACCGCGCCGGTTTCCCCGCGCTCTTTGTCATCTCTCTGCTGGCCTACATCGGCGCTGCCTGGGCCATCTGGCGCTTCCGCGAGTAGGGGCAGACGGCAACTCCAGGCGTATTGACTGCGGGTTGGGCGGAGATTGGAGATTGGATTCTCGATCATGTGATGAGCGGCGCAGCGCACTGGCGAAGAGATCGGGGCGGTTCATCGCCCCCTGCATCGGCTGCCGTCGCCAACGAGGCTGCCGCTCAGGTTCAGCCCGGCGCCGGTCAGCGCCGGCACAGCAGCGTTGCCATTGCCCGCCGTGGATGAAGTAATACCTGCGCCGTTGGCCACAAAGGCGACACGCGCGGTGTTGTCATTGATGAAACGCAGACCGCTCGGCAGGCTATCCTGCACCATAAAATCGGGCGAGGTACCCTCGGGCACTTCCACCATTGACTGGACAATGTGAGCAAGAATGTGAGGAAGAATGTGAGCAAGAATGTGAGGAAGATGGATGTTTTCAGAGGGGACTCGCGGGTTGGTGAGGTGGAGGTGGGAGAACGTGGTATGGGATGTGCAAGGGATTATACTTTGGAGTATAATACTTGAAAGTATAATGATGCCTGGGGGAATTGCGAATGAAGTTCGATTTCGTTGGCAGAACGCAAGAACTGGAGGTTCTCGACGCGCTTTGGCGCAGGGACGGGGCGCAACTGCTGGTGCTGTATGGACGGCGGCGCGTCGGAAAGACGGCGCTGTTGACCCATTGGCTGCAGACGCGTCAAGCGCATGTGTTGTACTGGTCGGCTGCACCGACTTCGGCCGCTGCGCAGTTGCGTTCGTTTTCTCAGGCTGTCTACAATTTCGCCAATCCTGAATTGCCAGCGCCGGCAAGTTTCAGCTATGCAACATGGGAGCAAGCATGGAGCCAGGTTGCCAGCTTGGCGCGCCTTAGACGACTGGTCTTGTTCCTGGACGAGTTCACCTATCTCTTGCAGGTCGAACCTGGGATCGCGGGCCAGTTGCAGAATCTGTGGGATCATGTATTGAGTCGCACCGATCTGCTCCTGTGCCTTTCTGGCTCGCATCTGGGCATGATGAAGCGCGAGTTTCTCTCTTATCAAGCGCCATTGTACGGGCGGGCGACGGGGCAGCTCTATTTGCGCCCGCTGTCCTTCGGCTTGACCTCACAGATTTTCACTCGCTATACCGCCGTTGATCGAGTGGCCATCTATGCTCTGTTTGGCGGCATTCCTGCCTATTGGGAACTGCTAGACACCGCGTTGTCCATTTCGCAAAACATCCGTCTGCAATTGTTGACCTCCACGCACTTGATGCAGGTGGAACCACGCTTGTTGCTGCAAAATTTCATCGCCGAGCCGCACAATTACATGGCAGTCATGGCCGCCATTGCCAATGGCGCACGCACTCCCCTGCAGATCGCCAACGAAACTGGCATTCCAAACGTTCAGGTTCCCAAGTACCTCAGCGTCTTGAACGATGCCGGTTTTGTCGAACGCCGTGTCCCAGTCACCGATCGCGGCGCGTCGCGTCTTGGACGCCATCACATCATAGACCCTTATTTGCGCTTCTATTTTCGCTTTCTTGCGTCTCGTCAAGATCAGTTGGCTCTTGGCATCCAGGATCAAGCGCTCGCAGAGATCACGCGCCATCTGATTGACTTCATCGGAACGCACACCTGGGAGGAATTGTGCCGAGAATGGGTGTTGCGTGCGAGCGCACACGATGCTCTGCCGTTCTTGCCAGACCAGGTGGGCAGCGCCTGGAATCGCCAGGCCCAGGTGGATGTCGTTGGCATCAACTGGATGCAAAAAACGCTGATCCTCGGCGAGTGTAAATGGACGCTCGAACCGGTGGAGCGTTCGACGCTGGTTGAATTGACGGCGAAAATCGGCAAGATCGCGCCGCCAGAGGGAACG
>JAYRVL010000688.1:0-3885 GCA_041918575.1 Anaerolineae bacterium
AAGCTTCTCACCAATCTCAGCATCCAGTTCTTCTCTGGCTACCAGGCTCGCCAGGATGTGATAGTCGCTCTTCAGCAGCAAATTGGGCAGGCCGAGTTTGCCGAAGTAGGCCCGAAAGAGGGGATTGAGGAACTCAACTGCTCTGGATGGACCGATCTGTGCGTTTGTCATAGAAAAACCAACCCCACACCTCATCCGGTTGGAGCGGGAAACGTTCGATGCCGCGGATGGCGTTGACGCGCAACGGCAGCTCAGGATTGTGCGCGCCGATGTGCAGGAAAAGGGCCTCCAATAGCGCGGTCTTGCCAACGTTGTTCTTGCCGGCAATCAGATTTACGCGTGCCAGCGGATCGAGCATCAGATGATCGAACCCCCGGAAATTGACGATTTCGAAACGGGTGTACATGGTTTCGGCTCCTTTGAACGCCTGGCAAGGCTCTGGCTGTCCTCATGCCGGGGTCCGAATTGTGATTATTATACACGCCATTTGCAGGAGGGCAGAAGTCGCGCGCTCGAATTGTGGGCGGGCACTCAACCGCGGTGGCATTCTCACGGCTGCGGCGCCGGCCCCTGCCCCGGCGGAATGGTCTCGCCGTCGGGGATGTTGCGCAGGTAGTCGCAGGCCACGAAGCGCACGTCGTCCCAGACGTGCCCTTCGGCCTCGAAGCTGGCGATGTCCACGATCCAGCGCTTGCGGTCGTTCTCCAGCCGGTAGATGTGCGGGCTTTCCCGGCACTTCAGGAGGACGTGAATAGGCGCGCCCAGCTCGAAACCGGCCATGAAGCCAGGCTCGACGACATGCACCTGCTGCCAGCGGTAGCTGAAGTGCTCGAACGCATCCAGGCTGCTGATCCAGTGGAACTGCTCGTCGCGAAAGACGTAGATGGCATCCTGGTCTGCCTCTTTGACCACCAGGCCGTCGCGAATGACTAACGCCGCGCTGCCCGGCAGGGCGCGCGCCAGGCTGGTACCGTGCCGGTTGAATGGCAGGTTGATGAGCGCCAGGATCAGCAGCAGTCCCAGCGCCAGGCGGCGGATGAGATCGCCGGCGCCCATGGCGCCCGCGGGAAAAGGCTCAACCGGCGTCGGTTCTGGCGCAGGCGGCTGCTCCCGCGCCGGGCCGATAGCCGCCGCGGCCGGCGGCGGACGCAGGGCAACTGGCGCAGGCGCAGGTGAAGACGCAGTCGGCGCCGGTTTGACCGCCGGCGCTGACGCCGCGGCCCGGCCGGCCAACCGCGCCGCCACCTCATCGGCCAGCAGATCGAACAAATCATCGGCATGCGCACGCTCTTTGGCGCTCATGGCTCACCTCACTGTGAAAAAACCGAACAGCTCGCCCAGGCTGACAAAAATGTTGGCGTAGAAGTTGCCGCCGAGCGGCCGCAGGAACTCGAACTTCATGCTGGGCGCGCCGACGAACGGCCGTAGCGTCCACGCGGCCTGGCTGCCCACGAATGCGTAGATCAAAATCCACAGGCGCACCAGGTTAGCGCGCGCCGAAGCGCCCTCGGCCCGGCTGCCAGAGATGGCGCGCATCCCCTGCGACAGGTAGCTCACCCCCACAAAGCCGGCCACCGTGAAGACGCCCACGTTGAGCAGCTTGAAGAACTGATAGCTGCTGCTGGTGAGAATGAAGAAGAGCACGATCGGCGCCAGGCTGAGCAACACCACCGAGGTGATGGTGATCGCGGTGAGCATCAGCGCAATGTTTTGGCCGAGACTCTGGTTGGAGCCGAAGATCAGATTGAAGAAGTAGAGAGCCGGCGCGCACACCAGCAGCGTCACCAGGAACAACAGGGGCAGCTTCAGCGCCGACGCCAGCACCTGCAGCACACTGTGCGTCGAACCCATCACCCCGCCGTACAGCGCCAGGAACGCCGCGCTGAACAGCAGCATCGTGCGAATGGCCGCCCGCAAATCCACACCGCGCCGAATCTCAGCAAACACCGCCTGCCGATCCCGCAGAATCGTTTCGATCAAGGTCAGATTTTTCATCATGTCGCCTCCATGTACCGAATTTTAGTCCAGGTGCGGTCAAAGTGCAAGATGTGTCGGAGATCAGAGATCAGGGATTAGAGATCAGAGATCGGGTACGTGGAAGACGAGAGTTCTCCGGTCTCCGGTCTAAGAACAGAGATCAGGGATCAGAGATCAGAGATCGGGTTTCGTGGAAGAAGGGAGTTCTTTCGCTTCTCCGCTTCTCCGCTTCTCCGCTTCTCCGCTTCTCCGCTTCTCCGCTTCTCCGGTCTCCGATCTCCGATCTCCGGTCTCCGGTCTCCGATCTCAGGAGTCACCCACCATGCAGCGCATCTCCGTCGTAGGCACCTCCGGTTCAGGCAAGACCACCCTGGCGCGCGACCTGGCGCAGCGCATGGGCGTGGCGCACATCGAGCTGGATGCCCTGCACTGGGAGTCAGACTGGCAGGAGGCCTCGCCGGAGGTCTTCCGGGCGCGGGTGGCCGCGGCAGTGGCAGCCGAGGCCTGGACGGCTGACGGCAACTACAGCGCGGTGCGCGATCTGGTGTGGGCGCGTGCCGACACGGTGGTGTGGCTGGACTTCACGCTCGGCATCATTCTCTGGCGCTTGCTGGGACGCACGCTGCGCCGCGTCCTCTGCCGTGAGAAACTGTGGAGTGGCAACCGCGAAACATTGGCCGCCCAACTCAGCCGTGATTCGATCATCCTGTGGGCCTTGCGCACCTACAAACGCCGGCGGCGTGAGTATCCGCTGCTCTTGCAGCAGCCGCAATACCGCCATCTGCAGGTGGTTCACCTGCGCACACCGGCCGCGGTCAGGGCGTGGCTGGGTGAATTGGGCGCAGTGACGCGCGCTAGCGGGAAATAGGAAAAGATGATACAATTCGCATGTCGTTGGCGGCGTCGAATTTGCCAGTGCGCCGCGATTTGTTCGAATCACAAGAAAGGTGACTCGTTTCCAAAATCGAGGTCCGAGCATGATGACAGTAGCGATAAGAGACAAGTACGTTGAGGTATTGAGGCCTTTTGGCAGCCTGGAAGATGCGGTCAATCTGGCCTTGCAGCGTTACGCAATTGAGCAGGTGACGACAAAAATAGCGGAATTACGGCGCAGAGATGCCGTGTACCAGGAGAAGTACGGCATGCGTTATCCGGCCTTCGTCGAGTACGTCGGTCGAGACGAAACCTTCGTGGAGATGATCGAGCGAACGATTTCCAAGACTTGGGAGATAGATCTGGCTGACTGGGAATTCTGTCATCACGGGATGCAAGATTGGACGCGCAAGTTACAAACCATCTTAATAACATAATTGCACAAGCCTTCGCTACCTTCGAGAATATCGAATACTCCACCGATACCACGCCCGTGCGCAGCATCTTGCGCTTACATGCGGATTATGGCCCCCATCGCATTTCAGTAGTCGAGATGCACTGATGAGATTACATTTGAGTCATTTGTCGAATGGATTCACACAAATCTCTCACGATGAAGCCTCGGATACAGATGGCCGGAGATGAGAGGTGAGACATGCAAATTGATTATGATCCGCAGGCAGACGCGATCTACATCCGGCTGCGCGCCGGCGAGGTAGATGACACGTTGACCGTTGGAAAGTACGTTTTCGTTGATGTGGATAGAGATGGGGTGCCTCTGGGATTAGAGATCGTGTTTGCTGGACGAATTCTGGCTGGACAGGATTTGACCAGCTTCACGATAAATCTGAATCGTGTGGCTCAGCTCGCCTGAGCCTTGTAAAGGGATGCAAGATTGGACGCGTGGATTGTCTGATGATTCAAGTTCTTTTCATCTGCCTGGGTAATATCTGCCGCTCGCCGATGGCCGAAGCGGTGTTTCGTCACCTGGTCACGCAGGCCGGGCTGCAGGATAGGATCGAGATTCTGTCTGCC
>JAYRVL010000689.1:0-1909 GCA_041918575.1 Anaerolineae bacterium
ATAGAACAGATGTTTCCATACAACAGCTTGTGGTCATTGGCAAATCGCACACAACCTGTAGGAACAGTCCTGTTTTCGCTCAAACGTTCTACGCGACGGCTTGTGGCAAGTGCCTGATGACCTACTACCCATTGGGGTGTGGAAAACAGGCTGAGCAGGTGGTTTTCATGACGCAAATTGCGCTTCACATCAACACCCCGCAGACGCTGCCCGCCACGGCCGCCCAGGCCATTGCCCTGGCCCTGCGCCCCGTCAGCCAGGAGATTCACCTGGCCCTGGAACAGGCGCAGCCGGAGCGCGCCCTGGGCCTGGCGACAAGCACCCTGGCCGCGACCAGCGCGCAGTTGAGCGCGGACGCGCCCGGCTCGCTGGACGCATCGCTGCACCTGCTCGCCGTCGAGATCGCCGCCAGCCCGCTGATCTGCCTGGCCGATGGCACCTTGCAAGAAGTGCTGGAAGTTTGGATCGAGCATCGCACCTGGCGCGTCCATCCGCTGGAAGGGCGCCGCCTGGCTCACCAGGTGGCGCAGCGCCTCCAGCCGGGCGCTGAAGCGGCCTGGGGCCAGCACGTGTCTGCCAACGGGTTTTGGCAAGCCAGCGTCTGGGCGCCGTTGGCCTGATGGGTGACAAGATGGATTCGACCTGGTTTCGCGGAAAGCGCATCGTCATTTTGGGGCTGGCCCGGCAGGGCGTGGCCCTGGCGCGCTTCCTGGTCAGCCGCGGCGCGCAGGTCATCATCAGCGACCTGCAGCCGGCCGGCGCTCCGCCCCTGGCCGCGGCCCAGGCTGCGGTGGCCGGCTGGCCGGTGACGCTGGCGCTGGGCGGCCATCCGCTCAGCCTGCTGGATGGCGCGGACCTGCTGTGCCTGAGCGGCGGCGTTCCGCCGGACATGCCGATCGTGCAGGCGGCCCGCGCGGCCGGCATCCCGCTCAGCAATGACTCGCTGCTGACCTTGCAGCAGGGAGCGGCCTTCAGCGTGGGCATCACCGGTTCGAGTGGTAAAACCACGACGGCCACGTTGACCGGTGAGATGCTCAAGGCGAGTGGGCTGCAGACCTGGGTGGGCGGCAACATCGGCATCCCGCTGATTGATCAACTGGATGCCATCGCGGTGGAGGATCGCGTGGTGCTGGAGTTGTCGAGCTTTCAACTGGAGCTGTTCGATCCCGCCCTGTGCCTGGGCGCGCCGGTCAGCGCCCGTGTGGCCGGCATTCTCAATGTGACGCCCAATCACCTGGACCGCCACCCTTCGATGGACGCGTACGCGGCCGCCAAGCGCAACCTGCTGCTGCATCAGCGTCGCGGCGATGTGGCGGTGTTGGGGCTGGACAACGACATCACCGCGGCCTGGTATGCGGCCTATGCGTCGCCGGGCGCCGCGGGGAACGGTGTGCAGACGCTGGGCTTCAGCCTGACGATCGAGCCGCCCGCGGGCGCGTTTTTGGCCGGCGCTGAGCTGCGTCTGCGCCTGCCAGGGGAGGTCAGCCAGACGGTGTGCCGCGTGCGTGATGTGCGGCTGCGCGGCCGGCATAACATCGCTAATTTGCTGGCGGCCTTTTGCCTGAGCGGCGCGGCCGGCGCCAGGATCGAGGCGATGGCCGGCGTGGCAACGACTTTCAGCGGCGTGGCTCACCGGTTGGAGTTGGTGCGGGTGCTCAGCGGGGTGTCGTGGTACAACGATTCGATCGCCACTGCGCCCGAACGAGCCATAGCCGGCCTGCAATCGTTCGACGAGCCGATCATCCTGCTGGCCGGCGGACGCGACAAGCATCTGCCGTGGGACGCGCTGGCCCTGGCGGTTCGCCAGCGGGTGCGTCACATCATCACCTTTGGCGAGGCGGCCGGCCTGATCGAGCAGGCCCTGGCCGATTTTGCCGCTGCGCATCCGGCCGCGCCGGGCCTGGCGCCG
>JAYRVL010000690.1:0-2269 GCA_041918575.1 Anaerolineae bacterium
GCCAGGACCTGCCGGTCGGCGGCAGTCTGAAGCTGCGTCTGCACTACACCGTGGCGGACGGCAAGAACATGCCGTCGGTGCGCCTGGGCATTCGCGTCAAATCTCAGATGGGCCTGGAAGTCCTGCGCCTGTCCAACGACCCCACGAGCGGATTCCCCCTGCACGATCTGAGCGGCCGCGGCGCCCTGGACATCCTGGTGCCCATCGTGCCTCTCCTGGCCGGCGATTACTGGGTTGACATTGCGGTAGCCCGCCTGCGCCAGGGCCGCTACCTGGAGTTGAACGACGTGCTGTTCCTTTCGGTGCGCAATCACGACATTTACGCCAGCGGCTCCTTCCCCGGTCGTGGCATGATCGTGGTGCCGCATCGCTGGATTCATCGTCGCGAACAGGGCGCTGTCGAAGACAGCGGCTGGGTCGGCCCGGCCCTGTTCGGCTCACCGACGCCCGTGATCGAATCTGCCTCATGAAATTCCTCAACCGCCTGCGTCAGCCCGCCGAGCCACGGCCGTTTCTGCTCAACAGCTTGCCCAAATCCGGCACCCACCTGCTTTCGAAGGCGATGGACTTGCTGCCGGGCGTACAGCGCGCCCCGATTCATTTTGGTCAAACCAGCGCCGCACGCTTCGAACAGGCCACGCCCGCAGCCACCACCCTGGTTCCCATCGGCATTGACTGGCCGCACCAGGTCGTGCTCACCTCGCTGGCCGAGACCCTGAAACAGATCAAACCCGGCCACTATGTGACCGGGCACATTCCCTTTTCCGCGGCCCTGGCGGCTCTGCTGACTCAAATGGGCCTCAAGTCGCTGCTGATGATCCGCGATCCACGCGACATCGTGGTTTCGCACGCGCGCCACGTCTCCAAGACAGGTAAGCATTTCCTGTCAGACCTCTACCGACCCCTTGCGCCGGCCGAACGCATCACGATTTCGATTCGCGGCGTGGAGCCAACCGATGACGACGGCCCACGCTTGCTCAACATTGCGGAGCGCTGCTGCAGCGTCATTCCGTGGATGGCGCAGCCGTTCAACTACACGACCGCGTTCGAGAAACTGGTGGGGCCGCAGGGCGGCGGTTCACGCGTCAGCCAGCGCCAGGAGTTGGAGGCTATTGTCAGCCATCTCGGCCTGCGCCTGTCCGCCGCAGAGAT
Source organism: Anaerolineae bacterium (assembly GCA_041918575.1). Lineage (GTDB taxonomy): Bacteria > Chloroflexota > Anaerolineae > SSC4 > Amarolineaceae > Amarolinea. The sequence goes on from JAYRVL010000690.1 coordinate 1,153, forward strand.
CGAGCAGGCCGCGGCGCAGATGTTTGGCGGCACCAACACGTTCGACCGCGGCGCCATCGGCAGTTGGCGCAAGGAGTTCACCCCGGCCCACAGGGCGCTGTTCAAAGAACTGGCCGGCCAGTCCCTGATCGAGTGGGGGTATGAGCAAGACCTGGATTGGTGACGGGCGGCGCGCGGTGATGAATTGGCTCAACAGTGGGCGCGGTCGGCCGGCGGCCGCGGCGCCAGCAAATCCAAATGGTCCCGGAATCGAGGCTGCAGCCGGTCTGCCACAGGGTTCTCAAGCGCCCAATAACCGGCTAAAGCCTTCATTCCAGATGTCTTCAGCGACCACATTTGGAATTCCTGCCGCGGCGCCCTTCCTGCTGAACAGCGTGCCCAAGGCCGGCACCAATCTGCTCTCCAAGGCGATCAGCCTGCTGCCTGGCGTGCAGCCGCGGCATGTCTCCTTCTTGCCGGAGGATGTGCGGCGCCAGCAGCCGCCCGTTGATGGCGATCCCCTGGTGATGGTGAGCGTAGGCGCCGACGCCTGGCTGAGCCTGGCCGCGGTTGAATCCTTCTTGCGCGCCGCGCTGCTGGCGCAGAAAGCCGGCCCCACGCCCTACGTGCGCGGGCACATCCCTTTTTCGCCTGAAATCAGCGCCCTGCTCCGGCGCCTGGGCCTGCGTAGCGTTTTGATCCTGCGCGATCCGCGCGACACCGCGCTCTCGCATGTCACCTACGTGATGACCAACCCGGCCCACCGCCTGCACGCGTATTACCGGGGCCTGTCAGAGGCTGAGCGCCTGAGCGCCACGCTGCGGGGTATTGCGGCCTCAGCGCCGGGCGAACCCCTCCTGCTGGGCATTGGCGAGCGCTACCGCCTTTTCCTGCCCTGGCTGCGGGACGCCAACACCTACACCACCCGTTTCGAGGCGCTGGTGGGGCCGCGGGGCGGAGGCAGCGAAGCGGCGCAGCTCGCCGAGCTGACCGCCATCGCGCGTCACCTGGACGTTGCCACTGGCGAAGCCACCGAACGTCAGCCAGACGACCTGGTGGTCGGTCGGATCGATCGCCAGCCGCGTCACGTACCGGCCCGGCAGTGGGTTGGTGCCAGCGTTGTCGTCGACGGCGATCC
>JAYRVL010000691.1:0-4889 GCA_041918575.1 Anaerolineae bacterium
CAGTGACGAAGACCGAGAATGGATTGTCCAGGTTGGCGTCGGTGAAGCCTTTGGCGACGATGGCGTTGGGGTCGGAGACATCGAAGATCACCAGCCGATCATTCGCCGCCGATACGATGTAGGCATAGCGGCCGGCGACGTAGACCGCGGTTGGGCTGCTCAGGTTGGTCGTTGTGAAGCCTTTGGCGACGATGGCGTCGGGGTTGAAAACGTCGAAGATTGCCAGACTGTTGTTGAACAGAGAGACCACGTAGGCATACTGGCCGGAAACGAAGACCGAGTGCGGGCCATTCAGATTGGCGGTGGTGACGCCGCGGGCGATGGGGTCGTCCTCGCCGCGCAGCAGGGCGCTGCCGGCCACGTCCAGCGCCGCGGTGGGCGCGGCAACGCCGACGCCGATTCGACCGCTCACGACTACAGTTCCGGTAACCGCTGCATTCCCCTGCACGGTCAGCCGAGTGTGCGGGGCGGCGGTTCCGATGCCGACATAGCCGAAGGGATCAATACGCAGCGCCTCGACACTGTTCGTCCTGAGCGCCAGCGGCTGGCCGTCGCTGGTGCCCAGGAAGTGGATGCCCGGGTCCGTGCCGCTGTTGCCGGTCAGATCCCAACTGCCACTGGTGAACACCCCGCCCTGGTTCCAGTGGCCGGCGGCCAGTTGGATGTCAAAAACGTCCACGTCGCCGTCGTGGTCCACGTCGCAGGCGGGGTCGTAGGCAGCGCCGGGCGTACAGGGGCCTGCCAGGCGCAAACTAGCCGGTGAGGCTGGTGAGGCAGCCGCCGGAACGCCAGCCAGCACGATCAGGCTGGCGAGGCAAATCAAGGCCAGGTTCTTGCGGTTCATTGGTCCGATCCTTTCTTAAGCTCATCACTCCTTTCATACGCCGGGTCATTCGACGCTCAGATGCGGCGCAGCACGCCGATCTGGGAGAGATGGGTCAGCTCGTGCGCGGCGAAGTAGCTGACCTGCTGGCGCAGCGTCACCACGCCGAACTCCTGATGCCGGCCCGTGCGCCACCAGTGCGTCAGCGGCATCTGTTCCAGCTTGTGTAACGTTTCCGTGCGCGCGGCCCGGTAAGTTTGGAAGATCTCCAGCGCGGTGGGCGGGCGCTCCGCCTCGTTGGCCGCCCAGGTCCAAACCGCCTTCGCTTCCAGCAGGGGGTGCTCTTCCTGCAGGAAGAGGTCGAGCCGGAACGCAAGCACATCCTGCGCGTCGCGCAGGTGCGTCAGGACGTTGCGAATCGCCCAACCGCCGTCGGCCGGCGCCTGGTTCAACTGCGCCTCCGTGAGTCCTTCCAGCAGCGTTGCCACGTCGAGCGGCGTCTGGCGCAGGCGTTCGATGGCGGCCAGCGGTTCCAACGCGTCGAACCAGTAGTTGGGCATGAAGCGCTGGTAAGTATCGGGCCAGGCGCCGCAGGTCGGGCAGTTGGTCTCCGGCGCGCCGAGCAGCAGATGCCCGCAGGTGCGGCAGACATAGGGGTGCGGGATGGCGGTAATCAGGGGCATGCTTCCGCCGACCATCACGTCAGCGCCTTGTTCGAGGGCCGACCGCGCCGCGGCGCTCACGTTCAGGCTGGCAAGCGCGGCCGCGGTCTGCTTGAGGTCGGCGGCGAGTTCATCCGCGGCGAGGGGCGCGGTCATCCGCCAGGCGGCCTGGCGGCTCAGTGAATCGGTGATCGCGCGCGTCAGCTTGGCGAGGTTGTACTGCCCTTCGTCCTCCAGCCGGGAAGCCAGCGCAAGGAGATGGACGAGGGTAGCGGCCCAGGTTGGTGAATTGGTTGTCATCGTGTGCTCCCTTGAAAACGCGTTGCTATCCATGAGCCATTTTCGTCAGCAGCGGTGAGCCGTGGCTCACAGACAACTTCTGTGATTGTTTGCGAGTTGGAGGCAATTATACCACAGGCCCGGCTGCACGCAGCAGGGGCAGCACCTTCTTCCAGCACCAGCCGCCATGAAACGTAGCATGGACGAGAACGAACGTGCTCATGATTCAGAAACCCTCCATCGTGGTCATCTGCAGTCATCGTATGAGTTGACGGTCATGGTCGTTCACGGGAGCGCGGAACGGCCCGCGTTGCGGCCGCCAACTGCGCCTCCAGGGTCTCGATACGTCTTTGCTGGGCCACCAGCTGCGTTTGCTGCGCCTGCAGCAGTTGATACAGCGCCTGAATCGCGGCCAGGGCCACGCCATCGGCGTCCACGGTGCTGATCGCGGCGCCGTCGTCTGCGCCCAGCCCAAACGCGGCGTAGAAGTCCTCCGCAGTCGGCCCCAGGTGGCGAGTTGACGGCGCCTCGGCCCGGTAACTCCAACTCGTGATCGGCAGGTCGGCCAGCGTTTCCAGCAGCGCTGTGCGGTCAACATCCGCAAAATCGGTCTTGAGCGCCCGGCTGGAGGCATTGGTCCACGTCCCGCCTGTGCTGACGTACGCGCCGCTGGCCATGTGCAGCGGGTACAGAGGTGCGGCGCTGCCGATGCCCACGTAGCCGGCGTTGGCGCCGCCGCCATCTACGAACAGCCGGCTGCCGCCGCCTGCGCCCTCGCGAAAGAAGGTCAGATCGCCGTCGGTGGAGATGGCGGCGATGGACCAGCGGCTGGCCCCATCCTGGCGCAAGTTCAGGCCGGCGTTGGCCGTCGGCGAGTTGGAGTTGACCGCGATGCGCGCCACGCTGTTGCCGCCGTCCACGGCCAGCGCGGCGTTGGGCGCGGCCGTGTTGATGCCCACGCCGCCGGCCGCACGCACGAGGAACTGGTTGTCGGCGGTCGAGATATAATCCGCATTGGTCGCGTCAGCCCAGACAAAGGCGCCGGTATGGTTGGCCCAGGCGCGGTGCCCGGCAGCGAAGCTGCTGCTTCCACTGGCCGTATTCCACTCTCCACCGGCCACCGTCGCTGTGTTTCCCGTTGCAAAATTGTTTCTGCCGCCACTCATTGCAGCATAGTTGCCGCTGGCGGTGTTGGACCAACCCCCGGCCACCGTCGCGAGCTGGCCACTCGCAAGGTTGTTAGTGCCGCCGCCTACTGTGGCGACATAACCGCTCGCAGTGTTGGCGACACCGCCGCCAACAGATGCACTAAAACCACTCGCGGAGTTGGATACACCACCGCTAATCGTGGACTGCACCCCACTGGCGGTGTTGGATGCGCCACCGCCAACGGTAGCGCTTGCGTCGCTCACTGTGTTGCCCCCCCCGCCGCCAATGGTGGACTGCAACCCGCTAGCGTTGTTGTTCACCCCGCCGCCGATGGTGGCGTAGGCGCGGTCGCCGAGAGTTCCAGAGCCATCCCCGGCTCGGTTGCCGCGCCCGCCGCCGATCGTACCGAAGTCGTCGAACACCCGGTGTCCCTCTTCTTGGAAACCGCCGCCGCCAATCGTGGCGCCCTGCACGTAGGGGGTGACGGCGTTGTCCGCATGACCGCCAATCAGGTTGGGGGTGTTGCCACCCCCTCGAACCTGGTCGGGCGGCGCGGGGATCGGCTCCAGCCGCAGGCCGCGCTGGCCGGCCACCCGCAGCTCCAGCGCGGCCATGTCGGTGGTGCCCAGGAAGTGCGTGCCCGCGGTGGTGCCGGTGTTGCCGGTCAACGACCAGGAGTCGCCGCCGGTCCAGGCGCCGCTCTGGCTCCAATGGCCGGCCGCGAGCTGGATGTCGAAGATGTCCACGTCACCATCGTGATCCACGTCGCAGGCGGGCTCGTAGACTGCGCCGGGCGCGCAGGGGCCGGTCAACACCCGCGCGGGCGTCAGCCCGCTCAGGGACGCGGCGCCTGCACGGATGCTCACGATCGCCAGCAGGGCTGCGGCCAACACCATCAACAGTTTCTGTCTCATCGCGCCAGACATGTTTACTCCTTCGCAGACTGCGCCGTGCCGCCCAGCTTGAATTACTCCGGTGGATCGAGGTTGCGCTGATAATCGAGGCCAAGCTCCGCTGGCTTTCCAAGCTCGACGGGGTGCAGGTAAAGACCGCGCTCGTCGGTCGGCTTTTCCTCCTCCACCGGGATGCGGTGCGCGTTGGCGTAGGCGTCCTGGCGGATGCCCGTCACCTGCCAGGAAACCCGCAGCCCGGCCGCGCCGCCCGCGATCTGGAAGCGGTTGTTCTTCACCTCCTGGGCAATGTAGAGGTTTGGCCCCGGCCCGCCGATGGGCGTCAACTGGTAGCGGAAATCCCGGTTCAGCGCCTCGAACCAGGCCGGCAGTTCCACCCAGGCTTCACCGTCGCCGTCCAGCGTGGCATTGCCGTTGTAGATGTTCATCATGTCGGGCGACTCGACGAAGGAGTGGTAGAGGTACTGGTTGGCCGGGTCCAGGGGATGATCAATCTTGAAGGAGCCGGCCGACTTACTGAGCGTACCGCTGACATGCACCCGGCCGCTGAAATACCCGGCGTAGCCGCTGGCAGACTCGGTCGCGCCGTACACGCCGTAATTGGTGCCGCTGCTGGCTACCGCATAACCGTACACGCCGCGGCCGGTGGTGCTCTCGGACGTGCCACGTACCCCATAGTTCGTGCCGTTGGCCGCCGCCGCGTAGCCAAACACGCCGCGGCCATTGCCGCTATCGGACCAGCCGTACAGCCCGGTGGTTGTGCCGCTGGTCGCGGTGGCCAGGCCATACACACCGCGGCCATCGGTGCTGGCGGACTGGCCGTAGACGCCATAGGATACGCCGCTGGTGGATGGGGCGTAACCATACACCCCGCGGCCATCGGGGCTGCGGGCCTGGCCATGTCCTCCAGAGGTTGTGCCGCTGGCAGAGGAGGCCAGACCATCTCCCCCGCGGCCCCCGCTGCTGGCGGACAGGCCGAACAGCCCTTAGGTGGCGCCGCTGGTGGCGGTGGCACGGCCATACACCCCACGGCCATCGGTGCTGGCGGACTGGCCGTACATCCCG
>JAYRVL010000692.1:0-1719 GCA_041918575.1 Anaerolineae bacterium
ACGAAGCGGTCGCGGCTCTGGGCATCCCGGTGCTGGCGCATCAGGTCGTAGATTTGGGTCAGGCGCCGCTTGGCCTCTTCGGCGTTGGCGCTGGGTGGCATGGTGATGTGCAGGGTGCGCGGCCGCGGCGCAGGCGGATCATCCGGCGCGGCCGCAGCGCCGTGCGCGGGATCGCGCGCCAGCGCGAACAGCGTGGGCGCGGCGCTTGGCGCGGGTGCGCCGTTGACCGGCGGATGGTCATTTGCGGCGCTTGCTGCCACGTAGGCCGCCTGGCCGCGGCCGCCGTCGGCCAGGACGGGCGCAGAAGGCGCCGCAGTCTGGGCGTAAAGCGTCCCCAGCGCGCCCGGCGATTCGGCCGCGGGCTGCCAGGTCGCCTCTGCTTCCTCGTCATCATCGGCCAGGAGCGGCGCCAGCGCGTCTTGTTCCTCGTCCTCATCGCCGCTGAAGTCGTACCAGGCGCCGGCAATGGGGCCTCGGCTGCCGGGCAGCTCGACCGGCGCCGGCGCGGCCGCAACAGGCTGGCCAGGCCCAAACTGGGCATCATACACCTTGCCGTTGCCATACGGGCCGTCCGCCCGGCCGGCCTGAGCCCATCGCCGCAGCGGCGCGCCGTCCAGCAGAACCCTGGCCCGATCCACATAGTCCTGCAGCACATCCACCAGGATGCTGACCCGACTACCGTCGCGTGCGTCCACTTTGCCGCGCACCAGCACCACCTTTTCCAGCGCCAGGCGCTCGCGCACCTCCGCGTACGTGCGCGGGAAGATGGTCAGTTCCACCGAACCGCCCAGGTCTTCCAGCGTACAGAAGCCCATCGGCTCGCCCTTCTTGGTGGTGATCTGTTTGATCTCGGTCAGCATACCGATGAGAAGGATAGACTGGCCGGCCCTGGTCGCGTCCACCGCGCCGCACTGGCAGGTGACCAGGTCGCTGACATCCACAGTGACCTGCTGCAGCGGATGCGAGGATGCATAGACGCCGAGAAGCTCTTTTTCCCAGGCGAGTTGTTCGCGGGGCCTGACTGCCTCTACCTTGGGCAGGCGAATTTTGCTCTGCGCGCCGCGCGCATGGCTGCCCTGGTCGCCAAAGAGGTCGAAGATGCTCATCTGTCCTACGTCTTTGGCTTCGTGGCCGGCGGCGCTCTCGCCGATCATGCCTTCGATGGCTGCCAGCAGTTGCGCCCGCTCGCCAAAGTCGTCCATCGCGCCCACCTTGATCAGGCACTCCAGTGGCCGCCGGGTCATCTTGCGCAGGTCTACGCGCTGGCAGAAGTCTTCCAGCGATGTGAACCGCCCGCCGGCCTGCCGCGCCTGCAAAATCACCTCGACCGGGCCTTCGCCTACATTCTTGATGGCGGCCAGGCCAAAGCGAATAGCCGCGCCCGGCGGAATGGGGAAACGGTAGGCCATGTGCGCATCATGGCCGATGGGCGGCGGCGTGTTGGCCGGCCGCTGCTCGATGGTGAAATCGAGTCCGCTGGCGTTCAGGGCCGGCGGCAGCACCTCGATCCCCATACGCCGGCACTCGGTGATGAAGTTGGTCACCTTGTCGCTCTTGTCGCGTTCCACCAGGAGCTGCGCGGCCATGAATTCCAGCGGATAATGCGCCTTGAGATACGCGGTCTGCACACAGATGACCGCGTAGTCGGCCGCGTGCGCACGGTTGAAGCCATAGCGGGCAAAGCCCTCCAGCGCGTCCCAGATCTTGTCCGCCTCCTCG
>JAYRVL010000693.1:0-4901 GCA_041918575.1 Anaerolineae bacterium
ATGCTTACACGGCAGCCGGCATGCAGGGACTATACATTATTGATGTGACCGACCCAATCCATCCTGTGACGGCCAGCGCCTTCGACACGCCAGGCGTTGCCTGGCGTGTGGCGGTAGATGCCACGACAGTGCCCGGTCGAACATACGCGTATGTGACCGATAGGCTTCACTACCTCTACATTGTTGACGTGACCGACCCGAACCACCCCGTGCGCGCGGCGACATATAGTGGATTCGCTGACGGTCTCCGGGCGGGCGGCATCGCAGTCGCAAACGGCTATGCTTATGTGGGCACTATAAGCAAAGTCTTTATCTTGGACGTAACCAATCCAGAGCGGCCGCGCGAGATCTGGTATACGTTGACCACAGAACACTTAGTGGCGAGACTCGTGGCGACGGGCCATTATCTTTTCGCCTACGGCGACCCCGGCGACTTCCGTATCATCAACGTGGCCGATCCCAGGAACCCTTTTGTAAGCAGGCGGTACGACACACGTGGTGAGTCCTTGAACGTTGCTGCCGGTCCGCCGCCGCTCGGCCAAGAGATCCCTTTGGCCTATATCGCGAGCGGCAGTCGCGGCTTGCAGATCGTTAGCGGCTTCGACCCGCAGCAGCCCCATCGCATAGGCTGGTTCGACCTGCCCGGCAACGCCTATGGTGTGGCGCTCGAACGACGAGTAGACGGCACCTACGCCTACGTCACCGACCGCGACGGCGGTCTGCACGTCATCGCCATCTCTCAACCGACTCAACCTGTTCAACTCACCGCCCACGATATCCCGAGCAGCGCCTGGCGTGTGACGCTGGTCGGACACCACGCCTATGTAGCAGCCGGTGACGCAGGCCTGCGCATCGTGGACACCACCGATCCGGCACACCCTGTGGCAGCCGGCGTCTATCCGCTCCCCTACGCACGCGCCGTAGCCGCAGTCGGTGATTATGTTTACGTGACTGATCGTACCTACGGCGCGCTCTACACGATCAACGTGGCCGATCCGGCTTACCCCGTGCTGACGAGTATTTTTGCAACACCCGGTGGCGCGTACGACGTGGCCCTTGACGGCACGCTTGCCTATATCGCCGACGGCGTCGCCGATTTGCGTATCCTTGACGTCTCCAAACCCGACGAACCACGTGAAATTGGTGCTCTGACCACGCCTGGTGTGGCGGTAGACGTACATATTGCAGGCCACCTGGCCTTTGTCGCGGGCCGTGAGGATGGCCTTTACATCATAGACGTGTCTGATCCCGCGCACCCCCTGGCGCTATCCACGTATCACACGTCAGGAGAGGTATGGGCTGTGGCCCCGGTCGGTTCCTACGTCTTTTTAGCCAATGGAACCGCCGGTGTATGCATCCTGGACGTGTCCAATCCGCTGCACCCCGTAGAGATGGATGCTTACGATACGCTCGGTTTTGCCTGGGATATCGCTGTAGTGGCAGACGTTGTCGTTGTAGCCGACGAACAGGGTGGGTTGCTTGTCCTGCGTTGGTATGGATCGCAACGCGCCTTTCTACCGTGGATCGGATGGCGCCTGCGCTGAAAAAGGCGCTACTATCCGACCGGCCTGGCTGCGTGGTCAGGCGTCACGCATCGGGGTCTGCGGCATCCCTGTCTGCCACCAGCAGGCGGTAGACTGGCCGTCGAGGTGATATTTGCCTTCCTCTGGGAAGAACTCCACCGTGCCCTTGAACACGGCCGGGTCGCCGCTCTGCAGGGCGCGGAAGATGGCAGGGTACGACAGCTCGGTGTCGAACAGGGTGGCCTCGCGGGCCAGCTTTGGCGGCGAGTGCGCGTCAGAGTTGGAAACCAGGGTGTAGCGATCGAGGTTGGAGATGCGCCAGTTCATGGGCGGGTCGGAGGAAAGCCCGGTTTCGAGCGCGAAGATGGCCGGCGTCAGGTCGCCGAAGCATTCCTCCACCGAGTCGAAGCCGGACTTGGAGCCAAGCATGGCGAACCAGGGCGTCCAGATGTGCGCCGGGATGAGATGACACTGTGGGCTGATGTCGAGAATGATCTCCAGCAGGTCGTGCGAGTCCAGGCCGAGGATGGGGCGGCCGTCTGAACGAATGTTGCCGATTCTTTCCAGCGCAGCCTGGATTTTCGCCACAGTGTCGAAATCGGGCGCGCAGACGACGTTGTGAACCTTGCGCGTCTGACCGTGCCGTTTGTAGATGTTGCTGATTTCGCCGGCCAGGAGGAAGCGCACCGGGGCCTGACAGGCCGGCGGCGTCGTCTGTTGGACAGCGGCAGCCAGGTCATCCTTGAGGCGGAAAAGTCCATCTTCGGCCGGTTCGAGCCGGTCGCGCATCTCCTGCAGCCAACCGGGGTGGGCAATGTCGCCGCTGCCCACGACGGTGACGCCTTTGAGCTGCGCCCAGCGCGCGAGATGTTCGAACGTCAAGTCCCTGCTGGTGGCGCGGGAGAAGTGAGAGTGAATGTGTAGATCGGCAACGAATTCCATGAGTTGATCCAGCGGCGAGAATGGGTTCAGCGGGCGCAGTATAACACACACCAGGTCATTTGTCATAGCTGCGGTAACTGCTGGGTCTGCCTGGAATTCAGACAGGATTCACAGGATTGACAGGATATTCGAACTCTCGTGGCGATAGTTTTGCACACCACAGAGCAAGAATCCTGTTCATCCTGTTCATCCTGTCCAAATCAACTTGCAGGGTGAGCAGTTACTAGCTGCGGTTCATTTGTTCGAGCCTCTTGCCTGTGCTAGAATGGCGACCGCCCCCGATCCATCCGCTCGAGCAGGCTCGGTGTACGAATCATGGGGATGTTCCGCTGGCAGATGACGCGACGCCGCCTGGCGCTGCTGGTCTGCGCCCTGCTGATCGCCTGGCGCGTGGGTATGCACCTGCCGGGCTGGCTGGCACTGAACCAGGGCCTGACCGCCTGGCGCGGGGCGGACCTCCAGCGGGCGGCGGCCGTGCTGCAAACGGCCGTGCGACGCCTGCCCGTCTCCGGCGCGGCCTGGCGCGGTCTGGGCCGCGTGCAGTTGGCCCTGACGCAGCCGGCGGACGCGCAAACCTCCCTGCAGCAGGCGCTCGACCATCTGCCCGGCGACCGCCTGACTCACCTGGAACTGGCGCGCGCGTTCGATCGCCTGGGGCAAGATGAGCAGGCGCTGGCGCACTTCCGCGCAGCCGGTTGGCCGGCCTACATGAGTCTGCGCCGCCAGGCCGAGGCCGCGTTGAGCCAGGCCGCGACCGGCGACGCGCTGAAATTGGCGGGACAGGCGGCTGCGCTGGAACCCACCCGTCCCGAAGCCTTCTACCTGTGGGGCGAGGCGCTGTGGGCGCAGGGCGAGCAGCCGGCCGCGGTCACACAGTGGCAGGCCGGTTTGGCCCTGGCGCCCCAACCGCCAAGCGCTATTGATTATTACTACACGGGCCGCCTGGCCCTGGCGCAGGCCGATCCGGCCGCCGCCGTCACCGCCCTGCAAGCCTCCTGGCGTCTCGACCCCACCCTGCCGTTCACCGGCCTGTGGTTGGGCGAAGCGCTGCTGGCCGCGGGTCAGCGCGAGGCCGCCATCGAGACCTGGCGAGAGCAGGCGCGGCGCTTTCCCGACAACCCGTGGGCGGGGCGGCGGTTAGGGGAGGTGGGCAGTGGCAAATAATTCGCTGCTGGTGATCGTACCGGCGTTCAATGAAGAGGCAAACATCGCGCAGGTGGTGCGGGGGATTCGGGCTGTTCTGGGCGGCGCTGAGGGCTGGCCCTTGGCCGCGGCCGATGTGCTGGTGATTGACGACGGTTCGACCGATGGCACGGCTGCGGCGGCGCAGGCGGCGGGCGCCGCGGTGCTGCGTCTGCCCTACAACCTGGGCATTGGCGGCGCGGTGCAGGCCGGTTTCAAGTTCGCCTGCCGCCGCGGCTATGCCTTTGCCGGCCGCATGGATGGGGACGGCCAGCACGACCCGGCCGATTTGCGCCGTCTGCTGCAAGCCATTCTGACCGGCCAGGCTGATGTGGCGATCGGTTCACGCTTCCAGGCCGGCCCGGCCTCCTACCGCGTGCCGTTGGCCCGGCGCCTGGGCATCCGCCTGTTCGCCGGCCTGGTTTCGCTGCTGACGCGGCGCCGCGTGACCGATCCCACCTCCGGCTTACAGGCCGCCAACCGCCGCGCCATCGAGTTCCTGGCGCGCGCCTATCCGCAGGATTACCCGGAGATCGAGGCGCGCATCCTCCTGCACCGCGCCGGGCTGACCGCCATCGAACTGCCCGCGGTGATGGCCCCGCGGCGCGGGGGCGTCTCCTCCATCAACCACTGGCGCGGCGCGTACTACATGGTCAAGGTGCTGCTGGCTGTGCTCATCACCTCCGTCAAAAAAATCCCCACTCTGCCGGTGTAAGGGCAAGCGATCCTATGCCACAGCCGATTCTGAAACTGATCGCCATTGCCGTGAGCCTGGGTTGGCTCGGCCTGATCCTGGAGCTGGTGCGCCGCGGGCGACTGCGTGAAGATCACGCGCTGCTCTGGCTGCTGACCGGCGTTGCGCTGCTGCTCTTTTCGATTTTCGAGGGGGCGCTGCGCTTCGTGGCCGATCTGATCGGCGTGGTCTACGCGCCGTCCATCCTGTTCGGCGTCGGCATGCTGTTCGCGGTGCTGATTCTGCTCTTCCAGGGCATCACGATCTCGCGTTTGCAGGCGCAGAACAAGGAACTGGCGCAGGACGTCGCGCTGCTCACCTGGGAGGTGCAGCAGCTGCAGGTCGGCGCGGTGATTGACATCGCGCCTGAGGGGCGTTCCGCCGGGCGTCCACCGGCGTGGACGCGATGCCGGTCGGCGCAGGTTGAGCGATTGAAATCGCGCCTGAGGGGCGTTCCGCCGGGCGTCCACCGGCGTGGACGCGATGCCGGTCGGCGCAGGTTGAGCGATTGAAATCGCGCC
>JAYRVL010000694.1:0-2875 GCA_041918575.1 Anaerolineae bacterium
GGACGTGAAAATGATACCACAGATTGGAAGAAGCGTCACATCGTTTATGCTCGTTTGGGAAGAAAATAGTTCGCCATCGAATAGTTCTATCTGTTACTAAATACTGTTCGATTGGAACACGACACGGGAAGGAGCCATGAATCAACTGGCGGACATTCATTTTCATGATCGCGACTTTCGGGCGTTGATGCAGCAGCACGGCATCGAGACGATCAGCGGTGTGGAGCTGTTGCGCGCCGTGCGCATTGTCAACAACCTGTACGATATCATTTTTTCCGAGCGGCTGCGCGACAGCCAGCTTTCCGGGCCGCGCTGGGGGCTGCTGATGCGCCTGTACGCAGAGGAATTGCGCGGCAACCAGGACGGCCTTTCCCCCTCGGTCTTGAGCCATCATCAGGCCGTGAGCAAGAACACCGTCAGCTCGCTCCTGCGTGGGCTGGAAGACCAGGGCCTGATCGAGCGCCGCCTGGACGCGCACGACCGGCGCTCGTTCACCATTCGCCTGACCGACCTGGGGCGCAGCCGCATTCGTGAGCAGGCGCCCAGTCACGTGGCGTTTCTCAATCAACTGTGCCGCGACCTGAACGCAGCCGAGACCGCCACGCTCCTGGAACTGCTGGCGCGGTTGCGCCAATCGCTGCTCAGCCAGGCTGGCCCCGGAGTTTGCCAGGAACGAACCGGACGCGGCGCCTGAGCGGGAATAAGAATAAGAAAAGGAGTTTCGAGTGCAAACACAACTGGCCAAACGGCACAAACAGCGGATGGACATGCCGGTCAAAGGAGGATTAGGCCGCGCCATCAAATACCTGGGGCATTACAAGCGCTTGACCGCGCTGGCCTACTCTTTCCTGTTCATCTCCACCGCGGCCCAACTGGCCGTGCCCCAACTGGTGCAGAACATCATTGATGCGGTGACGAACGGCGTCATCGCCAAACAACTGGCGCAGGCGCCCGCCGCGTTCCTCGGCGCGTCCCTGCAGCGCCTGGGCTGGACTCCAGAGCAGCTATCAACCTACCGCGACAACGGCGAGCAGGTGCTGGCCAACGCCATCATCCTCATCGTCGTCTTTGCCATCATGCGCGGAATGTTCGCGTTTGCGCAGGCCTACACCTCCGAACGGGTGTCGCAGAGCATTGCCTTCGATTTTCGCAACGACCTCTACGCCAAAATCCAGCGCCTGTCATTCAGCTACCATGACCGCAACCGCACCGGTCAACTGATGATTCGCGCCACCGACGACGTGGAAAAAGTGCGCCTCTTCATCGGGCAGGGCCTGCTGCTGGCGCTGCAAGCGTTCGTGCTGCTCACCGCCACCCTCATCATCCTCTTCGCCACCAATCTCAAGCTCACCCTCATCATCCTGCCGGTGCTGCCGGTGGCGCTCATCCTGTTCATGGTCTTCGGCGCCGTCAGCCAGCCCCTGTTTGCCGAGGTGCAGAAACGCCTGTCGTCGCTGAACACCATCCTGCAAGAAAACCTGGCCGGCATCAAGGTGGTCAAGGCGTTTGCCCGTGAGCCGGAGGAGGAGCAGAAGTTCGGCCTGGCCGCCGCCAGCCTGATGGACCAGGGCATCGAAGTCTCGCGCACATTTGCTTTTCTCTTTCCGGTCGTTTTTCTGATTGCCAACCTGGGCCAGGCCGCGGTGCTCTACTTTGGCGGCGCCCAGATCATTGACGGCTCCCTTACCTTCGGTGAATGGCAGAAATTCAGCCTTTACCTGGTCTACGTCTTCTTTCCCATCGGCCAACTCGGCTTCATCATCAGCCAGATGTCCCAGGCCAGCGCCTCCTCCAGCCGCATCTTCGAGATCATGGACGCCAAGAGCGATGTGACCGACCGGCCCGGCGCTGCTGCGCTGCCGCCGGTGCAGGGCCGCGTGACCTTCGAGGATGTCACTTTCCGTTATTTCGACAGCGGCGAGCCGGTGCTTTCGCAGATCAGCTTCGAGGCTCAGCCCGGCGAGACGGTTGCGCTGCTTGGCGCGACCGGCAGCGGCAAAACGACCATCATCAACCTGCTGCCCCGTTTCTACGACATCAGCGGTGGGCACGTGCGCATTGACGGCCATGACGTGCGCGACGTAACGCTCGACTCCCTGCGCTCGCAGATCGGCATCGTCCTGCAGGAAACCAACCTGTTCAGCGGCACGATCCGCGAGAACATCGCGTTTGGTCGCCCGGACGCTTCGTTGGCCGCAGTGACGGACGCGGCCCAAGCCGCGTCTGCGCACGATTTCATCATGAGCTTCCCGGCCGGCTATGAAACGCCGGTCGGCGAGCGCGGCGCCACCCTGAGCGGCGGCCAGAAACAGCGCATCGCCATTGCCCGCGCTCTCCTGCTCAACCCCCGCATCCTGATCCTGGATGACTCCACCAGCTCGGTTGACCTGCAGACCGAGTATCAAATTCAGCAGGCCCTGACCGGCCTCATGCACGGGCGCACCAGCTTCGTCATCGCCCAGCGCATCAGCACGGTGGTCAACGCCGATCAGATTTTGGTTCTGGAAAAGGGGCGCATCGTCGCCCGCGGCCGGCACGAGGAGTTGATGGAAAACAGCCCCATCTATGCCGACATTTATCATTCGCAGCTCGTCAGCGACGTAGCCCTGACCGAGAGTAAGGAGATACCATCATGATGGGAGGACCTGGCGGGCCGCGCGCCCTCCTGGAACGTGAAACGCTCAAGCCGCAGCGCGTGGGCGCGACGCTGCGCCGCTTTGGCGTCTATTTCAAGGCCTTTTGGCCTGCTCTGACCCTGGTAGCTTTCCTGGTCGTGGCCGGCACCTGGGCGCAGGTGACCGCGCCGGAGCTGATCGGCCAGGCAGTAGACTGTTACCTGACGCCCGCGGCCGCCAAACCGGTGGCGGGCGACACC
>JAYRVL010000695.1:0-3074 GCA_041918575.1 Anaerolineae bacterium
CCGGCCTTTCACTTCGATATGCCGCACGTCAGGCAGAAGGTTCATCCTTCCCCCTTCATCCTTCACCCTTTCATCCTTCCACGACGTGATATCCCAGCCGCATTTCTGGGCTGACACATCCACCACGGTGCATCCGTGCGCCTGCTCGGCCCGTCGCACCGCGTCCATCGCCAGCCTTTCGATGCGGGCGCGGGCCGCGGCGTCTGCAGAAAACGTAGCCGCATCCTCGGCGGGTGCTTCCCCGCGCAGCCGGCGCAGCAATCCCGCCGGCGCCACCAGCGCGCCTCCCAACGCCACCGGCGTGGCCGAGGTGACGTGGCGCATGGTCATCAGTTCCCGTTTGCGGTTGTCCAGCCGGCCTTCGAGGTCGGCGACGGTGCGGCGGGCGTTTTCCAGATTCAGGCGCACGTCTTTCCCGGCGCCCTGGTCATCCTTCAGCTTCAGCCAGCGGTCCGACCAGAAGTTGATCTCCTTACTCAGCCGCTCATGCACCGCAACCAGGGTCTTGTCCACGTGGGCGATGCGCCGGGCGGCCACTTCCGCGTAGTGCTCCGGCACCAGGGTCGCCGCGGCCAGCGCCAGGGCGCGCTGTTCCTGGTCCGCACGAATCCAGGGCGCGGTGAGCAGTTCCTCCAGCAGCGGCCGGTCGGCAGGCGCCAGCGGTTCCAGGTCCAGGTGCGGCGCCCAGCCGGCAAAGCTGGCCGAGCCATCGGGCGCGACGCGGACGAACTGAAGACGTTTGGAAAGCACCTGCCCGTCGCCCGATTTGATCTCGTGCGTCAGCATGAACAGTAGGTGCGGTTCCTCGCCGTCGTCGGCCGGGTCCACCAGGAGCGCGCCCTGGCGCAGCAGGTTGCCGTGCTGTTCCAGCAGGATGTCGCTCAGGGCCAGCAGCAGCGGATGGCCGGGGTGCAGCAGCGCCGCGTAGGGCAGGCCCGGCTTGTCCAGCGGGCGAATCGCTTCCCTGGTGAAGCAGACCCGCTCGTAGCGTTTGAGAATGGGGGCCAGATCGCGGCGGTTGCGGCCGGTGATCTGGCGGTCGCGCTCGCGAATGGTGGTAGGCACGTGCGTGATCTCGAAGCGGCCGGCCTCGCGCGCATAGATTGAGCCGCCCAACGCGGCAAAGGCCTTCATGAAGAACGCGCGCACGAAATAGGGTTGCAGGCGCCGCGCCTCGGCCTTCTCCATCTCCTCTTTCACGGCGAAGAGCCGTTCGGCGCTCATCGTCTCCTGCGCCAGCGCGTCACGGTCCAGGATGGCGCGTAACTTGTCATGATCGAAGGCGTTTTCAACGCGCTGTCCAAGCCGGGCGCGCACGTCAGGCTGGTCGCCGTAACGGATGGCTTGCAGCAGCAGTTCCTTGAGGCTGACTTCTTCGAAGACCTCACCCAGGATGTCGAAGACCCGACCGTGCAGAGCTTCGCTCTCCACTTCCAGTTTCTTGAGCAGTCGGTGATAGACAGCGCCCTCGCGGGTCTCCTTGGCAACGAGGTTCCACAGGTGGCACACCTCCTGCTGGCCGATGCGGTGAATGCGGCCGAAGCGCTGTTCCAGGCGGTTGGGGTTCCACGGCAGGTCATAGTTCACCATCAGGTTAGCGTTTTGCAGGTTCACACCTTCGCCCGCAGCATCGGTGGCGACCAAGATCCTCACGTCGGGGTCGGAGAGGAACAGGGCTTGCAGCCGCCGGCGCTCATCGCGATGGGTGCCGCCATGGATGGTCACGATCGCATCGGAATTGCCCAGCACGCCAGCGATTTTCTGATGCAGGTAGTTCAGCGTGTCGCGGTGCTCGGAGAAGACGATCAGCTTGCGCAGATGGCCGCCGGCATCGCGCATGGCGGGGTCGTTCTGCAGGATGCGGGACAATTCCTCCCACTTTCGATCCTGGCCGGAGACCACCACGGCTTTGGCCTGCGCTTCGAGTCCCTGCAGGATGATGATTTCCTGCTCCAGCTCGGCGATGGTGCGGGATGCAGTCGCCTCGTCAATCAGAATTTCCTCCAGGTTCTCCTGCTCCTCGGCATTCAGGTCGTCGTCGTCCTCCGGCAGATCAACCAGCGTCTCGGCCAGAATTTGCTGCCCCCGGATGCCCAGCTTCTCCTCGCGCAGCCGTGTTTCCAGGCGTTCCTTGCGATGCTTCAGCGATTGGAAAATGGCCTCCGGGCTGGACGCCAGCCGCCGCTGCAGCGCGGTCAGGGCAAAACCGACCGATCCCTTGCGCGCGCCGACGAGCTGGTCTGCCTTGCCCATTTCCGTCTGCACATAATGGGTCACCGATTCGTAGAGCGCTGATTCGAGGTCGGACAGCGTGTAGTTGACCGTATACGCCCGGCGTTCGGGAAAGAGCGGCGTACCGTCGAACCGCACCATCTCCTCTTTCACCATGCGGCGCATCAGGTCCGACGTATCTACCTTATGCACGCCATCACGGAACTTGCCATAGAAGCGATCGGAATCCAGCAGCGACAGGAAGAGCTGGAAGTCCTCCTCCTTGCCGTTGTGCGGCGTGGCCGTCATCAGCAGCAGATGGCGGGTTTGGGCGCCCAGCCGTTCAGCAAACTCGAACCGCCCTGTCTTTTCCAGTTTTGTCCCGTAAAAGTGCGCCGAAAGCTTATGCGCTTCGTCGAAGACCACCAGGTCCCACGACGCCGCGCACAGCTTGTCCTGCAATTCCGCGTTGCGCGCCATCTGGTCAAGGCGGACGATCAGGTGATCGTGGTCCTCGAAGGGATTGCCGCTGGGTGAAGCGGCTTCGAGCTCCCTTGAAAAGATACGAAACTCCAGGCCGAACTTCTCATACAGCTCATCACGCCACTGCTCCACCAGGCTGCCCGGCGCCACCACCAGCACCCGGCGGGCATCCGCACGCATGAACAGCTCACGAATGTAGAGGCCGGCCTTGATCGTCTTGCCCGCGCCCGGATCATCGGCCAGGACATAGCGTAAGGGCTGCCGTGGCAACATAGACTCGTAAACCGCTGTAATCTGGTGCGGCAGCGGGTCAATGTTCGAGGTATGCACCGCCATCATCGGGTCAAACAAAAAAGCCAGATCAATGCGCTTCGCCTCGA